>NZ_JBQDLF010000001.1:0-201690 GCF_052095815.1 Brachybacterium sp.
CCTACTCCCACCGCGGAGGACGCCGGATCATCCCACCCAACCCCACCCACGACGAGACCGAACCACCGTTCTAGCCCAGGCCCAGGCCCAGGTCAGGCCCAGGCCCATGCGCAGCAGCAGTCGCGGGCTCAGATGTCCCGGAACGTCTCGATCCGAGCTCCGAGCTTGTTGAGCCGGGCCGCCAGATCCTCGTAGCCACGGTTGATGACGTAGACGTTGCGCAGCACCGAGGTGCCCTTCGCGGAGAGCATCGCCAGCAGGATCACCACGGCCGGGCGCAGCGCCGGCGGGCAGACCAGCTCCGCGCCGCTCCACCGCGTCGGCCCCTCGATGAGCACTCGGTGCGGATCCATCAGCTTCACGTTCGCACCGAGCTTGGTGAGCTCGGTGAGGTAGATGGCGCGGTTCTCGTACACCCAGTCGTGGAGCATCGTCTGCCCCTCCGCGGTCGCGGCGATCACCGCGAAGAACGGAAGGTTGTCGATGTTCAAGCCGGGGAACGGCATGGGATGAATCTTGTCGATCGGTGCCTTCAGATCCGAGGCATGGGTGGTGATGTCCACCAGGCGGGTCTTCCCGTTCTCCGCCAGGTACTCCTCGGAGCGGTCGTACTGCAGGCCCATCTCCTCGAGCAGCGCGAGCTCGATCTCCATGAACTCGATCGGGACCCGGCGCACCGTGATGCTCGACCGGGTCACGATCGCGGCGGAGATGAGGCTCATCGCCTCGATCGGGTCCTCGCTGGGGGCGTAGTCGACGTCGGTGGAGATCGCGGACTTCCCCTGCACGCGCAGCGTGGTGGTGCCGATGCCCTCGATCGTCACACCGAGCTTCTCGAGGAAGAAGCACAGGTCCTGGACCATGTAGTTCGGGCTTGCGTTGCGGATGACGGTCTCGCCGTCGTAGAGCGCCGCGGCCAGCAGTGCGTTCTCGGTGACGGTGTCGCCGCGCTCGGTGAGCACGATCGGGCGCCGCGGCCCGGAGATCGGGGAGGTGCTGGCCTGGTAGTGGTGGTCGGTGGCCACCACCTCGAGACCGAAGTGGCGCAGCGCCGACATGTGCGGCTCGACCGTGCGGGTGCCCAGATCGCAGCCCCCCGCGTAGGGGAGCTGGAACTTCCCGGCGCGATGCAGCAGCGGACCCAGGAACATGATGATCGAGCGGGTGCGGCGGGCGGCGTCCGCGTCGATCGAGGAGAGGTCCAGGGTTGCCGGAACGCGCAGTTCGAGGTCGTTGTCCGCATTGAGCCAGGTGGCCTTCACGCCGATCGACGTGAGCACCTCGAGCAGCCGGTTGACCTCCTCGATGCGCGCGACCTTGCGCAGCACCGTGGTTCCCGTGTTCAGCAGCGACGCGCACAGCAGAGCAACGCCCGCGTTCTTCGACGACTTCACATCGATCACACCGGAGAGGGTGGTCTC
Source organism: Brachybacterium sp. (assembly GCF_052095815.1). NCBI lineage: Bacteria > Bacillati > Actinomycetota > Actinomycetes > Micrococcales > Dermabacteraceae > Brachybacterium > Brachybacterium sp. Next base: position 1,422 of record NZ_JBQDLF010000001.1, read on the forward strand.
GCCCTGCACGCGAAGGTGGCTCGGCCCGGAGGTCCCGAGGCCCACGAGCTCCGAGTCGAGCGCCGACCCGATCCTCGAAATGGTCTCCAGCGTGAGGTTCTGCTGACCCTTCTCGATGCGGTTCACGGCGCTCTGGCTCGTGCCGAGCTCGGTGGCGAGCTGGGCCTGGGTGAGGCCGGAGTGCTGACGGGCGTCACGGATCAGAGTGCCGATCCGTGCCAGGTAGTCCTCGTTCTCAGTCATCCAGCGACCGTAACTCACAGATGAGATATCTGCTGTTGAGTGGGGGTGCGGCGATGCTCACGTTGCCACATTGCGCCTGGTGGCGGTCACCCGCTGATCAGCAGCGGGAACCGGCCCCCGGCCAGGAGCACCCGCTGGGCGAGAGCCGGGTCATAGGGGCGCACCCGCAGTGGCATGCCCGCCTCCGCCGGAGTGCGGTCCGCCTTGCGGTTGTTGCACTCTTTGCAGGCGGAGACCAGATTCGTCCAGGACGACGGGCCTCCGCGAGAGACCGGGAGGATGTGGTCCACAGTGGCGAGCAGGCCCTCGCACGGTGGGCTCTTGGAGACGGGCCGCCCGCAGTACGCGCAGGTCCAGCGATCCCGCTCATGGATCGCCCGATAGGAGAAGCCGATCGAGCGCTGCCCAGCGCCCTCCACCCAGGCCCCGCTCAGCTCACGGGTGAGCTCGAGAGCAGTGGGGAGGATCCTGTCCTGGACGATCGTGAGCTCGACCGGGTTCGCGACCTCCCGCCGGATCATGCCGAAGGCGTGGCGCACGCTGGTGGTGTGCAGGAGCTCGCCGATCCCGGTCTCGGGGTCGAATCCGAGGTTGTAGACCCGCACCTGTGCCATCGAGTCACCTCCGATGTTCGGCTGCTGCGTGCAGCCCGGAACCGGTGTGCAGCTCGTGATGCTCGAGGCCCCGGGCATCTCCAGTGTTGTCGATCACAGCCTCCAGGGCCATCGAATTCTTGCGGACGGTCGGGTGGCCGCGGCCTGCACGGCAACCGAACACTGCGTGTCGCCCTGCGCGCCGCGGTCCTAGGATCAGGGGTGGGAGTCGAACAGCTCGAGCTCGTCGCCGTCGTCGGCGTGCTGCTGATCGTCGCGTCCTCCTACTTCGCCGGGAAGTTCGGAGTTGCCACTCCGATCGTGCTGGTGCTGCTCGGGCTGGGGCTGAGCTTCCTGCCCGGGATGCGGGTCCGCATCGAGCGCTGGTTGCAGCGGCATCATGCCGACTCCCGGTTCTACGCCGGCAATGGGCTGGGCCTGCGCGGCGGGGCCGTGATCGCATGGGCCGGGATGCGCGGTGTGGTCACCCTCGCCGCCGCCCAGTCGCTGCCCCTGGACTTCCCCTACCGTTCGCAGCTGGTCCTGCTCGCCTTCGTCGTGGCACTGGTGACCCTGGTGGGCCAGGGCGGGACCCTGCCGCTGCTGATCCGGGTGCTCGGCATCCGCGGCACCGATGAGGAGCAGGCCCAGCGCGAGCTCTCGCTGCTGCTGGGGGAGCTGCGGGAAGCCTCCGCTGTCCAAGTCCTCGACAACCCGGATCTGAAGCGGCGCGGCGGGGAGCCCTTCGACAGTGCAGTGCTGGAGAAGGTGCGGCAGCTCCACAACCGCTCCGCAGAGCCTGGTCGATCCGGTGCCCCGGAATCTCCGGAGGCGCAGCTGCCGGAGCTCACCCAGCTGCTGCTGGAAGTCCAGCAGGACGCCCTCAATGAGGCGCGCTCGATCGGGGCTTACGACTCCGGCACCATCGCCCGTGCTCAGCGGATGCTCGATGCGGGCGCCGCGCGGCGGGGCGGGCTGTGAGCGGTCGCTGGCATGAGGGGGCTCGTGGCGTCATGCTGGAGGGATGATGGACGAGCAGCAGGCACAGCAGCGCGAGCGGGAGCTGGTGCTGTCGGAGTACGGGACCTGGAGGGTCACGGCTGATGACGATGCCCCGGCCGTCGAAGAGGTCCGTACGCTCGAGACGCTGCTGCGGCTCAAGGCAGATCAGCTGAACAGCGCCGATCCCGGGCATTGGACCGAGGACCTCGTCGTCGAACTGCTCACCGAGGTGGTCCCGCGCACCGTGATCCAGCCACGTGAGCAGGTGATGGACATGGTGCCCACGCTGAAGCGGTTCTTCACCTATCTGCGTGAGACCGGGCGCTGGGATCCCGATTCGATGAGCGTCGACGCGGTGCCCGCGAAGCTCGCCGAGCTCGAGTTCGCGGCCCTCGAGGCGGCCGATGACCCCACCCGCCGCTCCTTCTCCACCAACATCCTGGGCTATGGGATGAGCCTCGGCATCGATCTCGAGGACGAGCAGGAGCTCGCCGCCTATATGCACTGGTACAACTCACTGGCCGACGAGGAGCGTGTCGCCTTGAGCGAGACCGGCCGGCTCGATGCTCCCGCACGGCCCTACGACCGCCTTGCCGCGCTGAGAGCTGTGCAGGAGGAGGCGGAGATACCGGCGGGCTGGCCCTGGTTCCTGCCGGAGCCTTCCGCCTCGCGCGAGGCGCTGATGTCGCTCGACCTCGAGCAGGACGCCGAGGACTATGCGACCAACAGCTTCGTGCGCTGCACCGTCGCACTGCTGGAGTTCGTGGGCCAGGGGAGGCGGGTGACCGCCACCGGTGCGCTCGGGCGGGCGGACGCCGCTGCGCTGTTGGCGCGGTGCGGGCTCGAGCGGAACGTCCGCAGCATGTGGGACCACCCGGAGATCGTCGGCCCCTGGGTGACTCTGCGAGACGGCGGCTGGCTCGAGGTCAGCGCCGGCCGGGTGCATCGGGAACGGGGCCCGATCCCCTTCGTCGCTGCTGCGGAGGATTCTGCCGGGTTCGTCGAGTTCGGCCATGCGGTGCTGACGGCGCTGCTGCTGGGAAGGGATGCCCGGGACGTCGAGGACGGCGGCTTCCGGGGGATGCCGGACACGCTGGCCGCCCTGATGATCGCCTGCCGCGAGGGTGGACTGCGGATGCAGGACCTCCGCAGCGCGGACCCGTCGGTACTCGAGGATCGTGAGGAGGTCGCGCGGTGGATGCGGGTGAGGCACGACCTGGAGGGCCTGGTGGCGCTCGGGGCGCTCGAGCAGGATCAGGACCTCTTCACCGGCTCGGAGGCGCTGCTCGTGGCGGTGGTGGCGCTGCTGCGCGACTGAACAGGTGACTCATTGGACACTTGTCCAAGTCCTCCTAGGGTGGGGAGATGGCATCCACCCCAGAGTCCGTCGCCGTCCCTCCGATCCGCCGCCTCCAGCTCATCGCCATCACCCTGGTCGGGCTGCTCGCCGTGCTGACCTTCCTGCTCTCGATCGCGATCGGCGGAGAGGCGGGAGCGACGCTGAACACGGTCGCCGGCGGGCTCGGGATCCTCTGCGCGGTGATCGGCGTCAGCTTCGCCGTCGTGGGGAATCGGCGATGATCGTCCTGCTCAGCGTCGTCGGCGCGATCGCGGTGCTCTGCTTCGTCCTCTTCCTGGCCCTCGGGCTGCTCAAGGGCTGGGGCGACCCCAGCGCCCGGCTGCTGCTGCGGGCAGCCGGGGGACTGGGCATCGTGTGCGCCGTGATCGGCGTCCTGCTCCCCGTGCTGGGGACCTGAGTCCGGACGCTCAGCGCACGCCGCGCATCGCGGTGCCCACGGGCTTGGCGATCAGCAGCATGAGCAGGCCGATCGCGATCGTGACCGCGCCCAGCGCGCCGAAGTACCCCACCTCGTTCTCCGCCGAGTAGAAGGTCGCCAGCGATCCGGACAGCGAGGTGCCCAGCGCGACCGAGAGGTTGTACAGCGCCATCATCATCACCGGGTAGGCACGCGGCGCCAGCTTGGTGGCGAGCGAGAGCCCGACAGGGGAGAGCCACAGCTCGCCGACGGTGGCGACCAGCATGATCAGCGCGATCCACATCACCGGCACCTTGACCACGGACGCCATCGGCAGGAACAGCAGGAACGCGGTGCCCATCAGGATGATGCCCACGCCGAACTTCCGCGGCGTGGAGGGCTGGCGCGGACCGAGCTTCGTCCAGACCGCCGCCAGCACCGGGGCCAGCGCGATGATGAAGAACGGGTTGAAGGACTGCACCCACGAGATCGGCATCGTCCAGCCGAAGATCTCGCGATCCAGGCGAGTGTCCGAGTACAGGGTGATCACGGTGAACTGCTGCTGGAACAGTGCGAAGAATGCGGCGGTGCCGATGAACAGCGGGATGAACGCGAGCACCCGGGAGTGCTCGTCGGCGTCGAGCTTCTTCGAGGCGAGCAGCAGAGCGAAGATGACGATCGCGCCGACCACCGCGAGGCCCGCGACGACGGTGGCGAGGTTCCCGGCGTTCAGCGTCCCGGTGAGTACCAGCACCAGCACCAGCGCCACGGTGCCCGCGGCGATCCCGGCCCACAGCGGGTACTGCGAGCGCGGCAGGGGATCGGGCACGGCATGGACGCTCTCGGGCAGGCCCTTGCGGGTCAGCGCGTACTGGAGCAGGCCCACGGCCATGCCCACGGCCGCGAGGGCGAAGCCCAGGTGGAAGCCCCACAGCTGCTGTGCGAAGCCGGTGATCAGCGGGCCCAGCAGGCCGCCGATGTTGATGCCCATGTAGTAGATCGAGAAGCCTGCGTCGCGTCGCGGATCATCACGCGAGTAGAGCGAACCCACCAGGGTCGCGGCAGTGGACTTCAGTCCGCCCGAGCCGACGCCCACCAGCAGCAGACCGGTGATCAATCCGGGGATCCCGGGCAGTGCGGCCAGGGCGATGTGCCCCAGCATGATCATCACGGCGCTGCCGAAGAGGGTCTTCTCCGGGCCCAGCAACCGGTCCGAGACCAGTGCGCCCAGGATCGAGAAGAGATACACCGAACCGCCGTAGGCGCCGACGATGCCGAGCGCGACGGTCTCGTCGATCCCGAGCCCGCCCTCGGTGGCGGCGAAATACATGTAGATCGCGAGGATGCCCTGCATCCCGTAGAAGCTGAAGCGCTCCCACAGCTCGACGCTGAACAGGTTCGCCAGCGGTCCCGGCTGACCCAGGAAGCTGCGGCCGGAGGGGTTGTGCGGATCCGCGCCGGGAGGGGTGGGATCCAGTGCAGGGCCGTCTGAAGAATTCACGGTGAGCCATCTTGTGACATGTGGTATCGCAATTCAACACAGGGGGCGGGCTGTGTGATCCGTCAGTCGCCGAGAACGGCAGAACCTCTCTGTGCCGGTGACGGGGAGAGGTCCGGCAGCTCCCGGATGCCGAACTCGTGCGCGAGGGCCCGGCGCGCGGCGTGCCAGCCGGACATGCCGTGCACCCCCGGTCCCGGCGGGGTCGCCTGTGAGCACAGGTACCAGCCGGTCTCCGCCAGGCGATAGGGATCCAGGCGCGCGGTGGGACGGGCGATCATCCCGGTCATCGTGACCCGGCCCATGGAGATGTCGCCGCCGACGAGGGCAGGGTTGTGGAGGGACATCTGCGAGGCGGGGATCCCCTGGGAAGCGACGATCAGGTCGCGGAAGCCGGGAGCGAAGCGCTCGATCTGGCGGGTCACCAGCTCCGTGGGGTCGGTGGTGTCCCCGGCGGGCATATGGGCGTAGGCCCAGAGCGGGCGCAGTCCGCCCTGGATCCGGGAGGGGTCCGCGATCGATGGATCACTGACCAGCGCCATCGGATGCTCGGGCACGCGCCCCGCGGCGACCTGCGCCTCGGCGTGCGCCATCTGCGCGCGAGTGCCGCCGAGGTGCTGGGTCCCGGCCTCACCCACCTCGGGATCCCGCCAGGGCACGGGGCCGGACAGCACGAAGTCGACCTTCGCCGCGGCATCGCCATGGGGGAAACGGCGCAGCGCCCGTTCGAGCGAGGCCGGCAGCCGGTTCGCGAGGATGTCCGCCGCGGCACCCGCCGGGGTGTCCAGCAGCACCGCCCGAGCGGGCGGCACATCACGCCAGGTGCGCACGTGATGGCCGGTGAGGATCTGCCCTCCATGGGCCTGCAGGTCCTCCACCAGGACATCGATGATCGACTGCGAGCCGCCGACGGGGATCGGCCAGCCGACCCCGTGGCCGATCGCGCTGAGCAGCCCCGCGGTCGCCGACAGCGCGAGCGAGGGCAGCGTGCCGATGGCATGGGCGGCCACGCCGCCCAGCAGGGCGCGGGCCCGCTCGGTGCGGAAGGGCAGATTCCACGCCGCGGTGCCCTGGAGGCCGATCAGGGCGCCGAAGACCGGCGCGGCCAGCAGCGTCCGTGGGGTCAGCAGCGCCGATGGGATCGAGCGCTTGTCCCCGAGGGCGATCTCGACGACCAGGTCCTGATGGCGGGCGAGAGTGCCGACGGTGGCGCGCCAGGCGGGGCCGTCGGCGCCGAGACCGTCCACGGTGCGCTCGAGGTCGTGCCAGGCGATCGCCGCGGGCTGATCGTCCAGGGGCTGGGCGTAGGAGGCGGTCGGGGCGATCGCCCGGACTCCGCGGGCCTGCACGTCGAAGGCCTCGAAGAAGGGGCTCGCCAGGGCCAGGGGGTGCGCGGCGGAGCAGATGTCGTGCACGATCCCGGTCGCCAGGCCGAGATCGAGGGTGCGGGCACCGCCACCGATCGTCGGCTGGGACTCGAGCACCTGCACCGAGAGCCCGGCCCGGGCGAGGGTGACGGCGGCGGCGAGGCCGTTGGGTCCTGAACCCACCACGACCGCGTCGACCTCTGGCAGGGACTGTGTGCTCATCGGCCCAGCCTAGAGGAGGTGCGATCTCCCTCCCCATTCATTTACGTAAGCGGCACGTAGCGTAAACTGGACCACATGCAGACCACCACTGAATCGCCTGCCCCCGCCGAGACTGCCGCGGAGCGCTCCGCGCGCCGTCCCCAGTCCCAGGCCGTGCTGGAGGTGCTGAGCAAGACCCGCATCTCGCCACGCCTGCTGCGCCTCACCCTCGGCGGCGAGGGCTACGCCGCGCTGAACCGCAACGAGCACACCGACGCCTACGTCAAGCTGCTCATCGCGGACCCGGCGTCCGGCCTGCAGCCCCCGTATGACATGGAGGCGCTTCGCGAGCACAGCCCGGAGCTGCTGCCTGCGCGCCGCACCTACACCGTGCGCCGCTGGGATGACGAGAACCAGCGTCTCGAGCTCGACGTCGTCCTCCACGGCGACGGGCAGGACAACGGCGTCGCCGCCCGCTGGGCCGACGAGGCACAGCCGGGGGAGCGCATCGCCATGTCCGGTGCCGGCGGTGGCTACACCCCGCAGCCGGAGACTCGCCGTCACCTGATGATCGGCGACCACGCCGCCGTCCCCGCGATCGCCGCCGCCCTTGAGACGATGGCCCCCGGTGCGGTCGGCACGGTGCTCATCCAGCTCGAGAGCGAGGAGGACCGCCTCACGCTCGAGCATCCCGCCGGGGTGGAGCTGAACTGGCTGATCGGCGAGCGCGAGCTGCTGGTCGATGCGGTCGCCGCGCTCGACCTCACCGACCACGACGGCCTGCAGGTGTTCTGCCACGTCGAACGGGGCATCACCAAGCAGCTGCGCCGGGTGCTGGTGAAGGAGTCCGGCATCCCTCGCGCGCAGATCTCGATCTCCGCCTACTGGGCTCTGGGACGCATCGAGGACCAGTTCCAGGCGGAGAAGCGCGAGCCGGTCGGCAGGATCGACGACTGAGACGGAGCACCCGTCATGGACCTGATCATCGGACCCGACGAGCTGGCCCGCCCTGCCTGGGCGTCCACGCACGATGACCTGCGCCTCTATTACGACACCGAGTGGGGGATGCCGGTGCGGGACGAGCGCGGCGTCTTCGAACGGCTCGCGCTCGAGGGCTTCCAGTCCGGGCTGAGCTGGGCCACGATCCTGCGCCGTCGGGAGGGCTTTCGGCGGGCCTTCGTGGGCTTCGACATCGAGGCCGTCGCGGGCTTCGGCTCCGAGGACGTCGAGCGTCTGCTGGGGGACGCGGGCATCATCCGGCACCGCGGGAAGATCGAGGCGACCATCTCCAATGCTCGCGCGACGATCGCGCTGCGGGACGAGCGAGGCCCGGGGACCACGCTCGCGGATCTGGTGTGGTCCTACCGGCCGGCGCGGACTCCGCTGCCCCGCACCCCGGCGGAGGTGCCCACCACGAGCGTCGAATCGGTGGCGCTGGCGAAGGAGCTCAAGCGCCGCGGCTTCCGGTTCGTCGGCCCCACCACCATGTTCGCGCTGATGGAGGCGCTGGGGGTGGTCGACACCCACCTGCTGGGCTCCCATCGCCGGGGCAGCTCGGGGATCTGGGCCGCCGACGGCACAGCAGTCGACGGCACAGTGGTCGCGGAGGGCCATAGTCCGTCATAGATCTCGCGCGCCGTCCCCGCGCCGTCCGACGATGATCCGGTGAGCACCGGAGACCTCGAGGAGGCGTCATGAGCACGGCAGGGATACACGCGGGATGGGCTCCCGCCGTCGACGGCCATCACGCGCTGACGCCGCCCGTCTACACCTCGAGCGCCTACGCTCAGACCTCCCACTCCGCGCTCAAGGCGCTGTTCGAGCGGCGCGCCGAGGGCTACGCGTACTCCCGCTCCGGGAATCCGACCACGGCGGTGCTCGAGCAGCGGATCAGCGCACTGGAGCACGGGATCGGCGCGATCGCCGTCGCCTCGGGCCAATCCGCGACCACGATCGCGCTGTGTGCGCTGGCCGCCCCCGGGGGGCACGTGGTCGCCTCCTCACGGCTCTACGGAGGCACCACCGAGCTCCTCGACGACACCCTCGCCGACTTCGGTGTCACCTGCACGGTCGCGGATCCGTGGGATCTCGTCGCCTGGGAGGCCGCCTTCACCGAGCGCACCCGGGCGGCGATCGTGGAGTCCATCGCGAATCCGGGCGCCCAGCTGGTGGACCTCGCCGCGCTGACCGCCATCGCCCATGCGCATGGCGTCCCCGTGGTCGTCGACTCCACGCTCGCCAGTCCCGCCCTCTACCGGCCCGGGGAACACGGCGCCGATCTGGTGGTGCACTCCGCCACCAAGTACCTGTGCGGGCACGGCACCACCATCGCCGGGCTGATCGTGGACACCGGCCGCTTCGATCCGCGCCGACGACCCGAGCGCTGGCAGCGGCTCACCACCCCGAACCGGCGCTTCGGCGTGACCTTCTCCGACGAGTACCGGCGCGGAGGTTCCGGCCTGCTGGCCTACGCCCGCGCCAAGTACGTCACCGACTTCGGCACCGCCCTGCCCGCCGCGAGCGCCCAGCAGATCCTGGTGGGCATCGAGACCCTCGACCTGCGGATGGGCAAGGTCAGCGCGGACGCCGCCTCGCTGGCGGGCAGGTTGCACGGGCTGCCGGGGGTGAGCGCAGTCGAGCACCCCAGCATCCCGGGTCGCCCGGATGCGCACCTCGCGCGGCGAGACTTCCCGCGGGGCACCTCCGGGGTGTTCTCCCTCGAGCTCGCAGGGGGAGAGGCGGCGGCCGCGGCCTTCTGCGATGCGCTCTCGCTGTGGACCATCGCGGTGAATCTCGGCGATGCCCGCTCCCTGGTCTGTCATCCCGGGACCACCACCCATTCGCACCTGAGCGAGGGTCAGCGCTCTGCCTGCGGAGTCGGGCCGGGGACCGTGCGGCTCAGCGTCGGGCTCGAGGACCTCGAGGATCTGTGGGCGGATCTCGTGCGGGGGCTCGAGGCGGCCCAGGCGGTGAGCACGGCGGTGCCGACGGAGGCGTGACTCCCGTCGCCTCGGGGAAGAACTCGTGAGCGGGTGCCGTTGTGCCCGGTATGGAGAGCTCAGCGCGCACCGCGGATGTGGTGGTGATCGGCGCCGGACAGGCGGGGCTCTCCGCCGCATATCACCTGCTGCGGCGAGGCGGGCTGGAGGTCGTGATCCTCGATGCGGAGGAGGGCCCGGGCGGGGCCTGGCGCCACCGCTGGGACAGCCTCACCATGGCGACGGTGAACGGAATCCGTGAGCTGCCGGGCATGCCCGTTGTCGAGGCGGCAGGACACCTGCCCTCGAACCTCGCTGTGCCGGCGTATTTCGAGGACTTCGAGCGGCGCTTCGAGGTGCCGATCGAGCGTCCGGTGCGAGTGACGCTGGTGGAGGACGATCCGTCGGCGGATCCTGATGTCGGCGGGCAGCTCCCGCTGCTGGTGCACTCCGTCGGAGCCGATGGCATGCGGCGGGCCCCGGTGCGGACGCGCGCCGTGTTCAACGCGACCGGTACCTGGACCCGGCCGTTCCGGCCCGCCTACCCGGGGGCGAAGGACTTCCGCGGCCGCCAGCTGCACACCGCCGACTACCGCAGCGCCGAGGACTTCACCGGGAAGCGGGTGGGGATCATCGGCGGTGGCATCAGCGCGCTGGGACATCTGCTCGAGATCGCCGAGGTGGGCGCGACTTTCTGGTACACCCGCCGGGAGCCTGTCCTCGCGGACCGACCCTTCACCGAAGAGGTGGGACGCGAGGTCATCGCCGGAGTGACCGAGAGGGTGCAGCAGGGACTGCCGGTGCGCAGCGTCGTCTCCGCGACCGGACTGGCCTGGACCCCGGAACTGCGAGAGGCTCAGCGCCGCGGGATCCTCGAGCGTCGGCCGATGTTCACGGCCATCACGCCGGACGGGGTGCAGGAGGCAGATGGTTCAGCGAGGTCGCTGGACGTGCTGCTGTGGGCGACCGGGTTCCGACACGAGCTGCGCCATCTGCGGCCGCTGTCCCTGCACAATCGTCGCGGAGGCATCATGATGGACGGCACCGCCGTGGCCCGTGATCCCCGGATCCATCTGATCGGCTACGGCCCCGGCGCCTCGACCATCGGTGCCAACCGTGCTGGCCGGGCCGCCGTGAAGCGCCTGGTCAAAGACCTCGCCGCCGAGCGCCAGCCCGCCTAGGGTGGAGGCCATGGACGAGACGCCGCAGACCCTGCCCCCACTGCCCGAGGATGGGGTGCGGCGCGTGCTGTGCATCGTCGCCCATCCCGACGACATGGAGTACGGGGCCTCGGCCGCCGTCGCCGCCTGGACTGCAGCCGGGGTCGAGGTGAGCTACCTGCTGCTCACCCGTGGTGAAGCCGGGATGGCCGAGGAACCGGATGTCGTCGGCCCTCTGCGGGAGCGGGAGCAGCGCCGGGCCTGCGAGATCGTCGGGGTCTCCGATCTGCGGTATCTCGATCACCCGGACGGGATGCTCGAGGGCTCTCTCGCCCTGCGCCGGGACATCGCCCGGGTGGTGCGGACAGTGCGGCCGGACCTGGTGCTGACGACGAACTTCGAGGTCGAGGCGTACGGCGGCCTCAACCAGGCCGACCACCGTGCGGCCGGTCTCGCCGCGGTGGACGGCACCCGCGACGCCGCGAACCCGTGGGTGTTCCGGGAGCTGGGTGAGGTCGAGGGGCTCGAGGCGTGGAGCGCCCGCGCCCTGCTCGTGGCCGGACATCCTGCGCCGACCCATGCCAAGAGCGTCGACGCCGGGCAGGTGCAGGCGGCGGTGGACTCGCTGCGCGCCCACGAGGCGTATCTCGCCCACGTTGCGGGGCACCCGCTGCCCGAGGAGTTCATCCCCGGGATCCTCACCGGTGGGGGAGAGGCCGCAGGGAGCGAGCACGCGGTGGTGCTGCGGGTGTTCGAGCTCTGACCTCCGACCGCTGAGCGCCACTGACGCGCCACCGACCGCTCGGTCGTCGTTGGTTGCCGGTCTCGGCGGCGGGCTCCTACGGTGGAGGCACCAGGCACGATCTGCCTCGAAAGGAGTCACGATGAGCACCCTGCACGACGGCCTCGCACTCGACCAGGTCCCAGAACTCGCCGCCCAGCTGCGCGTCGACTCGATCCGCGCCTCGACGAGCGCTGGGTCCGGCCACCCCACCTCCAGCCTCTCCGCCGCGGATCTGCTGGCCACCCTCATGGCGCGGCATCTGCGCTACGACTGGGACGCCCCCGAGGCTCCCGGCAACGACCATCTGATCTTCTCCAAGGGCCACGCCTCACCGCTGCTGTACTCGGTATACCGAGCCGCCGGAGTCATCAGCGATGAGGAACTGATGGAGGGCTACCGCCGCTTCGACCAGCGACTCGAGGGCCACCCCACCCCGGTGCTGCCCTGGGTGGACGTCGCCACCGGCTCGCTCGGGCAGGGACTGCCCGACGGGGTCGGCATCGCACTCGCCGGCAAGCACCTGGAGCAGGCCCCCTACCGGGTGTGGGTCCTCACCGGGGACAGCGAACTGGCCGAGGGCTCCATGTGGGAGGCCTTCGCCACCGCATCGCACTATCAGCTGACCAACCTGGTCACGATCGTGGACGTGAACCGGCTCGGCCAGCGCGGCGAGACCGCGCTCGGCTGGGACCTCGGCACCTACGCCGCCCGGGTCGAGGCCTTCGGCGCGAAGGCCGTGATCATCGACGGGCACGACGTCACGAAGATCGACGAGGCGCTGGCGCTGGCCGATGGCGAGCTCGAGAAGCCGCTGGTGATCCTCGCCCGCACGATCAAGGGCAAGGGCATCCCCGGCGTCGAGGACGAGAGCGGCTGGCACGGCAAGCCGATGCCCGAGGAGAAGTCCGAGGAGGCGATCGCGACGCTCGGCGGCGAGAGGTCCCTGCTGGTGCGCGGCCAGAAGCCGCCCGAGATCGAGCCGGCCGACCGCACCCTGCGCGGCACGGTGGAGCTGCCCACCTTCGAGAGGGGCGAGGAGGTCGCGACGCGGAAGGCCTACGGTCCGGCGCTGGTCGCCCTCGCGAAGGTCGATCCCCGGGTGGTCGCCCTGGATGGGGAGGTCTCGAACTCCACCGGTGTCGCCGACTTCGTCGAGGCCTATCCCGAGCGCTTCTTCGAGATGTTCATCGCGGAGCAGCAGATGGTCGCGGCGGCCACCGGGCTCTCCACCCGCGGATACCTCGCCTTCGCCTCGACCTTCGCCGCCTTCCTCACCCGTGCCGCCGACTTCCTCCGCATGGCCCCGGTCTCCCGGGTCGACCTGCGACTGGTCGGCTCCCACGCGGGGGTCGAGATCGGCGCCGACGGCCCCTCGCAGATGGGCCTCGAGGACCTCGCGATGATCGCCGCGACCCAGGGCTCGACCGTGCTCTACCCCAGCGACGCGACGTCCACGGCAGCACTGGTGGTGGAGATGGCCGACATCCCAGGGGTGAGCTACCTGCGCACCACACGCGGTGGATATCCCGTGCTCTACGGGCCCGAGGAGTCGTTCCCCGTCGGCGGGTCGAAGACCCTGCGCAGCTCCCCGGAGGATGCCGTCACGCTGGTCGGCGCCGGGGTGACGCTCCACGAGGCGCTGGCCGCCGCGGAGGCCCTCGCCTCGCAGGGGATCAGGGCCCGGGTGATCGACGCCTACTCGATCAAGCCGATCGACGCCGAGGGCCTGCGCGAGGCCGTCGCCGCGACCGGTGGGCGGATCGTGGTGGCCGAGGACCACCACGCCGAGGGCGGTCTGGGCGCGGCAGTGCTCGCGGCGCTGGCCGCCGAACCGCTCACCGACCTGCACCTCAAGCACCTCGCCGTCGACGGCGTGCCCGGTTCCGGCACGCCCGCGGAGCTGCTGGACTGGGCCGGGATCGACGCCGCGCACATCGCCGCGGCGGCGCGGGCCACCCTGGAGGGGTGAGCGCCCGGGCCGCTCAGCCGCCGTTCCGGCGGCGCCGCCCGAGCTCGAGGGAGTCCATGTCCTCCAGCTCGCGGTCCTTCGTCTCCGGCACCCAGAGGAACACGAAGACCAGGCTCAGCAGTGCGAAGGCCGCGTAGATGCCGTAGGCGAAGGTCAGCCCGATGTTCGACAGGGTCGGGAAGGAGGCCGAGACGGCCCAGTTCGCACCCCACTGCGCCGCCGCCGCGACGGCGAGGGCGGAGGCACGGATCTTGTTGGGGAAGATCTCGCCCAGCAGCACCCAGACCAGCGGGCCCCAGGTGGTGCCGAAGAACATCACGAAGGCGTTCGCGGAGATCAGGGCCACCGTGGACCACGGATCGGGCAGCGCGATCGTCTCGGTGCCCGGGGCGACCTCCCCGAACGAGAAGGCGAGCGCCATCAGCCCCAGCGACACGGTCATCCCGGCGGAGCCCACCAGCAGCATCAGGCGCCTGCCCACCCGGTCCACCAGCAGGATCGCGATGATCGTCGCCACGATGTTCATCACCGAGGTGATGGTGCTGGTCAGCAGGGCCTGGGATTCGTCGAAGCCGACGGACTGCCACAGCGTGGTGGAGTAGTAGAAGATGACGTTGATGCCCACCAGCTGCTGGAACAGCGACAGCAGGATGCCCAGCCAGACGATCGGCTTGAGGCCGAACCGCCCACCGAGCAGGTCACGAAGGCTCTCCTTGTCCTCCCGCTCGAGCGTCTTGCGGATCTGCTCGATCTTCAGGTTGACGTCGAGCTCACCGGTGTAGTCGTAGAGCACCTTCGAGGCGCGATCCAGTTCTCCCTTGCCAATCAGGTAACGCGGTGATTCCGGCAGGAACAGCGCCATGATCCCGTAGATCGCCGCCGGGACCGACTCGATCATGAACATCCAGCGCCAGGCGGCGACCCCGAACCAGAACGACTCCGCCGCGCCTCCGGCGGTGTTCGCGATCACGGCGTTGGACAGCAGGGCGACGAAGATGCCGAGCACGATCGCCAGCTGCTGCAGCGAGCCCAGCCGGCCGCGGAACTTCGCCGGGGCGACCTCCGCGATGTAAGCGGGGGCGATGACGCTCGCGGCACCGACGCCGAGACCGCCGACCACGCGCCAGATGATCAGGTCCCAGACCCCGAAGGCCAACCCGGAGCCGATCGCGGAGATGAAGAACAGGGTCGCCGCGATCACCATCACCGGGATCCGCCCGTAGCGGTTCGAGAGGGTGCCCGCGAACCAGGCGCCGACGGCACAGCCGAGCAGGGCGGAGGAGACGGCGAAGCCGGTCAGGCCCGCGCCGAGCGAGAACTCGTCGGAGAGGGCGTTGACGGCGCCGTTGATGACCGAGGTGTCGAAGCCGAACAGGAAGCCGCCGACGGCGGCCGCCACGCTGATGACGACGACCTTGGGGTTCAGGCTCTGGGACGGTGCCTGGCCGCCTCCGGACCGTGCTGCGGGTGTGGACATGATGCGTCGCCTCCCTGCCGAGGATGTGAGGTGCTCCACAGTATCCCCTCGTAGGGCGTCCCTTCATCAGTCAGCGGGAGCGGCGCACCTCGGCGGCATGGGCGTCCAGGATTCGGAGGATCCCGCGATGCTGCCAGACGCGGTTCCGCGAGCGGCCGGTCGCCTCCCGGAGCGCCCCGGACTCCGTGAGCTGAGCCAGCGCGCGCTGCGCGGTCATCGGCGGAGACCGGGGCGGTGGTGGTCAGCAGCCCTTTGCCGCTGAGCATCGCGTGGACCAGGGCGCGTCCGGCGCGGCCATTGCCGTCGGTGAAGGGGTGGAGGGTCTCGAACTGTGCATGGGCGATCGCGGAGTGGAGCAGGATCGGCAGGTCATCCCGTGCGATGAAGGCCAGGAGGTCCTGCAGGGCGGCGGCCGACGGGAGGCACGGACACCGGGGTCGCCGGATATGTGCTCACACACGCACTGCAGTAGCACTTTGGTGAGAAAGTGTGACTACAGAAGGCTGGGAGTCACATGTCGGGCTCAGGCCTCTGCCGCGGCCTCGAGGCGCTCGAGCTCCGCCGCGGCCGTCTCCGGGTCGAGCTTGGTGAAGATCGGGGTGGGCTTGACGACCTGCTGGCCGACGCCGACGGGATGGTGCCCCCAGGCGGGCACGTCCGTGTAATCCCCGGTGATGATCGGGTAGCCGGGCCCGCCGTCGAGATCCTCGACCTCGTCGATGCGCGGCATCGGTGCGATCTGGCGCGTCCCACCGAGCGCCTTCTCGACCGCATTCGCGGACTGCGGCAGGAAGGGGGCCAGCATGGTGTTCAGGTCGGTGACGGCCTGGGCGAGCACATGCAGCACGGTGAGCAGGCGGGGACGCTGCTCCTCCGCCTTCATCTTGAACGGCTCGGTGCGGGAGACGTACGCATTCGCCTCGCCCACCAGGCGCATGATCTCGGCGATCGCCGCCCGCTGACGGTGCGCCTCGATGAGACCGCCGACGGTCGTGAAGCCCTCGCGGATCTGGTCCAGCAGCGCGGTGTCGATCTCCTCGAACTCCCCGGCGGCCGGGATCTCGCCGACGTTCTTCGCGATCATCGCGGCGGTGCGGTTGACGAGGTTGCCCCAGCCGGCGACCAGCTCGTTGTTGGTGCGGGAGACGAAGTCGACCCAGGTGAAGTCCGCGTCATGGGTCTCCGGCCCTGCTGCGGAGATGAAGTAGCGCAGGGCATCGGGCTGGTAGCGCTCGAGCACATCGCGGACGTAGATGACGATCCCCTTGGAGGAGGAGAACTTCTTCCCCTCCATGGTGAGGAACTCGCTGGAGACCACCTCGGTGGGCAGCTTCAGCTCGCCGAACTTCCCCGGCGCGCCGCCCTTGTCGCCCTTCCCGTTCTGGGCGAGCATCTCCGCCGGCCAGATCTGGGAATGGAAGACGATGTTGTCCTTGCCCATGAAGTAGTAGGCGAGGGTCTCGGGGTCGTTCCACCACGTCCGCCACGCCTCCGGGTCACCGGACCGGCGCGCCCACTCGATCGAGGCGGAGAGATAGCCGATCACCGCGTCGAACCAGACGTACAGACGCTTGTTCGGCTGGTCCTCCCAGCCGGGCACAGGGATGCCCCAGTCGATGTCTCGGGTCATCGCCCGCGGCCGGATGTCCTCGAGGATGTTCTGGCTGAAGCGGATCACGTTCGGGCGCCACAGCCCGGTGGCCTCACGCTCGTCCAGCCAGTGGCCCAGCTCCCCGGCCAGGGCCGGGAGGTCGAGGAACCAGTGGGAGGTCTCGATGAACTTCGGGGTCTCGCCGTTGATGCGCGAGACCGGGTCGATGAGATCCGTGGGGTCCAGCTGGTTGCCACAGGTGTCGCACTGGTCGCCGCGCGCTCCGCCGGCACCGCAGATCGGGCAGGTGCCCTCGATGTAGCGGTCCGGCAGGGTGCGTCCTGTCGAGGGGGAGATCGCGCCGGAGGTGACCTGCTCGACCATGTAGCCGTTGTCCCGCACCGTGACGAACATGTCCTGCACCACCTGGTAGTGGTTGCGGGTGGTGGTGCGCGTGAACAGGTCATAGGACAGGCCCAGTGCCACCAGATCCTCGACGATCAGGCGGTTGTTGCGATCGGCGAGCTCGCGAGCGCTGATGCCCTCGGAGTCGGCGGCGACCAGGATCGGGGTGCCGTGCTCATCGGTGCCGGAGACCATGAGCACGTCGTGGCCGGCCATCCGCATGTAGCGGGAAAAGACATCGGAGGGGACGCCGAAGCCGGCGACGTGGCCGATGTGGCGGGGACCATTGGCATACGGCCAGGCGACTGCGGACAGGACTGTGCTCATAGCAGTCGATTCTAGAGGAGGGGCGGGCGCCCCTTAGCCCGCGCGATGCAGGATTGCCTGCCAGCCGACTGACTCGGCACCGCGCACGTGTCCCTCGGAGTCGTCGAGCAGCACGATCTGCGAGGGAAGCATCTCCGTGCCGAGGACCCGTCGAGCCCGAGCTCGCGCAGTTCCGCAGGGACCCGGTCAGTGCCGTTGGCCAACACGAATACTGCCGTTCCCCCGGTCGCGGAATCTCCGCAGCTCGGCGAGCACCCGGCGCTCGATCTGCGCTGGTCGACCAACTCGCGCAACTGCTGCAGGGAGGGAGTCATGACCGTCAACGTAGGGGTGACACAGGGAGGAGATATTCCCGTGACGCTTTCGGTCGGGTGTGCCTAGGATGGAATCATGTGCTGCCGAATCTCCAGCGCGATGCTGATCGCGCGTCCCCGCGCCCGCCGCTGACGGCGGCGCCCCACCACACCCTCACGCCGTCGTCCGGACCTCCACCGGGCGGTACTTCGCCATGCCCGGTGCACCCCACCACCGGAAGGCACCACATGACTCAGCACACCCACCCGCTGCCGAGCACCGGCACCGCGCACCTGCGCGCCCGCGATCTGCGCCTGGCCCGCGGCGGCCGCGTGCTCCTGGACCACGTCGATCTCACCCTGGCCCCCGGCGAACGGCTCGCCGTGGTCGGCGAGAACGGGCGCGGCAAGACCACCCTGCTCGAGGCCCTCGCCGGGATACTCGAGCCCGACGCCGGGACCGTCGAGCGCCACGGCACGCTCGGGATCGTCCGGCAGGAGCTCGCCACCGGCGCGGACGACGGCGAGGCCCTGCGTACCGTCGGTGACCTGTTTGACGAGCTGCTCGCCCGCCCGTTGGAAGCCCTGGGCGAGCTCGATGACGCCGCCGCGGCGCTCACCGAGGACACCGTGGCGGCGGCGCAACGCTACGACGAGGCGCTCGCCCTGGTCACCGCGCTGGATGCCTGGGACGCACTGCGTCGATTGGAGGTCGCGCTCGAGGAGGTCGGGGCCGTCACCGACCGTGCCCGCCCGCTCGCAGCGCTGTCGGTCGGGCAGCGCTACCGCGTGCGCCTGGCCGGGGTCATCGCCGCCCGCGACGACCTCCTGCTGCTGGACGAGCCCACCAACCACCTCGACTCGCGAGGACTCGAGCACCTCGCCCGCGCCGTGCGCGAGCATCCCGGCGCCGCCGCGCTCGTCTCCCACGACCGGACGCTGCTGGAAGACGTGGCCACCGCGTTCCTCGACCTGGATCCCACCCGCGATGCCCGGCCCCTGCTGGTCAGCGGCGGTCTCGAGGCATGGCAGGAGGCGAGGAGACGCCACCGCACCGCCTGGGAGGACGCCTACCGTGCCCAGCAGGAGCAACAGGACCGGCTGCGCTCGCAGGCTGACGCCGCCCGCTCGCGCCTCTCCACGCGGTGGCGGCCGGACAAGGGCACCGGGAGACACCAGCGGCAGTCCCGCGCCCCGGGCATCGTGCGCGCGATGAACGAACGCATCGACCGGCTCGAGGAGCACCGCCTCGACGTGCCGCCGCCCCCGCCGCGACTGCACCTCTCGGCAGCGGGGACCGCTGCCGGCACGCCGCTGCTGCGGGCCGACGCGGTGCGTGTCGATGACCGGCTGGGGGAGACCACGCTGCGGCTCGAGGGCGGGGACCGTCTGCTGGTCGTCGGCCCCAATGGCGCCGGCAAGACGACGCTGCTGCGGGTGCTCGCGGGAGAGCTCGCGCCGACCTCGGGATCCGTGCGGGTGCTCGGCCGGACGCGACTCGGGCTGCTCGCCCAGGAGGATGCACCCCTCGGGGTCCATCGCGGCAGTCCGGGGGAGCGGCGTCGTCGAGCGCTGGCCGGGCTGTTCCGTGAGCGTCCCGATGTGCTGCTGCTGGACGAGCCCACCAACCACCTCGGCATCAGCGGGGTCGACGACCTGCTCGAGGGTCTCGAGGCCTCCCCGTCGGCCGTCGTGGTCGCGACCCACGACCGCTCCGTGCTGCGGGCGCTGGCGCACTGGCCGCGGCTCGAGCTCGGGAGCTGAGGCTGCCGGTGATCGGGGTGGACGCAGCAGAGAGGGTGTCCGCCCCGATACGCTGGTGCCATGAGCAACGAAGGACTCGCCGCCGCGCAGCAGAAGATGGCCGATGAAGGGGTCGCACAGACTGCGATCGACGTCTTCTCCCACTATTACGAACAGCTCGCGCAGGGCGTCACGGGCACCATCCCTGAGGACACGATCGACCCCTATCTCGATCCCCCGCTGCTCGAGGACGTGAAGATCGACGTCGGTCACGCCAAGCAGGTCTTCGACCAGCTGGCGATCATCAACCTCAACGGCGGGCTCGGCACCTCGATGGGCCTGGACCAGGCGAAGTCGCTGCTGCCCGTGCGCGATGGCAAGAGCTTCCTCGACATCATCGTCGAACAGGTCCTCGCCGCGCGTCGCGGCACCGGCTCCCGCCTGCCGCTGATCTTCATGAACTCCTTCCGCACCCGCGAGGACACCCTCGAGGTGCTCGCGAAGTATCCCGACCTGCCCGTCGGCGACCTGCCCCTGGACTTCCTGCAGAACAAGGAGCCGAAGCTGCGGAAGGACGATCTCACCCCCGTGGACTGGGAGGCGGACCCCTCGCTCGAGTGGTGCCCGCCCGGCCACGGCGACATCTACACCGCGCTGCAGACCTCCGGCCTGCTCCAGCAGCTGCTGGACGCCGGCTTCAAGTACGCCTCCGTCTCGAACTCGGACAACCTCGGCACCGTGCCGAGCCCCGTGATCGCCTCCTGGTTCGCCTCCACCGGCGCGCCCTATGCCGCAGAGCTGTGCCGTCGCACCCCCGCCGATCGCAAGGGCGGTCACCTCGCGGTGCGGAAGTCCGACGGCCGACTCATCCTGCGCGATACCGCGCAGACACCCGAGGAGGAGATGGACTTCTTCACCGATGAGCATCGCCACCCGTTCTTCCACACCAACAACCTCTGGTTCGACCTCGAGCAGATGGCCGCGGTGCTCGCAGAACGCGACGGCATCATGGGCCTGCCCCTGATCCGCAACGAGAAGACGGTGGATCCGGCCGACAAAGCCAGCACCCCCGTCTACCAGATCGAATCCGCGATGGGAGCGGCGATCGAGGTGTTCGACGGCGCGACCGCGATCGTTGTCGGCCGCGACCGCTTCCTGCCGGTCAAGGCGACCAGCGATCTGCTGCTGGTGCGCTCGGACGCCTACACTCTCGACGAGCGGGCCGCGCTCGTGCAGCAGGTGGACACGGTGCCCGCGGTCTCGCTGCACAGCGGTGCCTACAAGCTGATCCAGGACTTCGAGCCGCGCTTCCCGCACGGGGTGCCCTCGCTCAAGGAGGCCAGCAGCCTGGATGTGCAGGGCGACTGGACCTTCGGAGCCGATGTCTCTGTGATCGGGGACGCCGTGCTCGGCGAAGAGGGCGGCGAGGTCCCCGAAGGGGCCCGCGTCGGCACCGCCACTGCTGGCTGACCCCTCCGGGCCCTGCCGCGAGATCGACGTTCGGACCATATTCGGTCAGCGAAGTTGTACCGAACGTCGATCTCGCCGAGCACTGGGACCTCGGTGAGCGTTGTGCCTGATGATCAGCGGCACCAGCGCTCTCTCCTTGTGGAGGATCCGCCACGTCCTGCCGCTCACCTGCGGGTTGTGGAGCGTCATAGGGTCTACGGCGTCGGGGGCCGATGCTGTGGAGATGACCGGCAGACCACGTCCGCTCCCACCTGCTCTTCCCTTCCCTGTTTTCACGACCGCCGAAGCACGGGACGCGGGCGTGTCCGCGTCTCGCCTCCGGGCAGCGGATGTGAGATCACTGGACCGAGGACTCTGGGCACTGGCGGAGCGGCCAATCACCGAGGCGGACATCGTCGCCGCGTTCTGTCGGCGGGATCGAGACACCTTCGCAGCGGGCCTCACCGCCGCGCGACTCTGGGGCATCCCGCTGCCTGGAGTCCTGGCGGATGAGGTGGTCTGCGTCCCGCTCACCTCGCGACGCGTGAATGGCCGATCGGTGCCCCGGCCCCGGGGCCGCACGGTGGACATCCGGATCCATCTGGCATCCTCGGCACCGCCACGGCGAGGTTCCGCGCTGGTGCGGTGGAGTCGTCTCGAGATCACCCCGATGTCGCTGGATCATCAGCCGGCAGTGCAGGTCACGAGTCGGATCCGCACCCTTGTCGACCTCTCCGGGGTGCTTCGCCACGAGGCGCTCGTCGCGATCGGAGATCACCTGGTCCGCCAGCCGCGGCCAGAGTACGAGGGGCGGTCGGTCCCCTATGCGGCCCTCGAGGAGCTGCTCGAGGCGGCCAGCTCCTTCCACGGAAGGGGTGCCCGCAGGCTCCAGGCGGCGGTAGCGCAGGTGCGTCGCGACAGCGATTCGCCCGCCGAGACCACGCTGCGGCTCGCCCTGGTCAGGGCCGGGCTCCCGGAACCGCTGGCGAATGTGCGCCCGGTCGGTGGAGTCGACAGGCTCGGGGCCGGGATCGATCTCGGCCAGCCCGATCTGCACTGGCCGACGTGGCGGGTCGCGCTCGAGCACGACGGGCCCACTCATCTCACTCCGGAGCAGCAGGCGAAGGACATCGCCAGGGGCGAGCGGCGGGCCCGGGCAGGATGGGTCGAGGTGCGCACCACGGCTGAGGATCTTCAGTACGGCTGTCGCAAGGCCGTGGACCGTGTCCGCGACGCCTTGCTTCGGCAGGGCTGGACGGCGTCGGCGTGACCTCGGCGAAGCACCGAGATCGACGTACGGACCAGGATGCTTGTTGCAATCTGTACCGAACGTCGATCTCGACGCGAGCCGGGGCCGGAGGGGGCCGAATCGGCGCGAGACGACGCGAGCCGGGTGCGAGCTGCGTGCTGAGGCGGGGCTCAGTCCCGGCCGCGGGCCCAGCCCTGGCCGCCGGTGAGATCCAGCGGGTGGGGCAGCGGGTTGCCGTAGCGGTGATCCGTGGCGCTGATCGCCTGCTCGTGCAGGAACGGGAGCAGCTCGATCCGTCCGCTGGAGACCACCACTCCGGTGAACAGTGCCACCTCGATGTGCTCCGCGATCGCCCGGCGCAGCGCCGCGTCGGGCTCGCCGATCAGACGGATGCGGGACTGGGTGAGGGCGGGGATGCGACCTGCGAAGGCGACGCTGTCCTCGAGCGTGACCGCGGTACCCGCCGCTTCGGCGACGGAGACCAGCTCATGGTCCGCGACGGAGACCTCCACCTCGGCGCCGACGGTCGCTGCGGCATGCAGCACCCGCTCGAGCTCCTGCGGGGCTGCGCCGGAGGCGGCGCGGATCAGCACCGGGAGCGGCAGGTAGCGCAGCACGTTGATCTCCCCGTGCAGCTCCTGCACGTCGCGGGGAGCGAAAGTGCTCGAGAAGTGCTCGCGGTCGCTGTGTCGTGCCGAGGCCAGCCAGGTCTCTGGGTCGGACAGCGCGTCGGAGGTGGCGGGGGCGTCGGCCCAGTCCATCAGGTGGACCAGATAGTTCGGCCCGCCCGCCTTCGCGGTCTGGCCGATGGCCGAGCGCTTCCAGCCGCCGAAGGGCTGCCGTTCCACGATCGCCCCGGTGATACCCCGGTTCACGTAGAGGTTCCCGGCCTCGACGTGCTCCGTCCACCAGGCGACCTCGGCGGGCTCGAGCGAATGGAGCCCGGCGGTGAGCCCGAAGGCGGTGCCGTTCTGGATCCGCACCGCCTCCTCGAGGGACTCGGCGTGGATGACCCCGAGCACCGGTCCGAAGTATTCGGTGAGGTGGAAGGCGGAGCCCTCCTCGACACCGGTGCGCACGCCCGGGGAGAACAGGGTGCCGGAGTCATCCAGCTGGCGGGGTCGGGAGAGCCAGGCCTCACCGTCCGCGAGCTCGGTCAGCCCCGAGCGGAGCTTCTCACCGGGGGCCTCGACCACGGGGCCCATCTGTGCGGTCGGGTCGGTGGGCCGGCCCACGTGCAGGCTCAGCACCGCGTCGGCGAGCTGTGCGGTGAAGCGCCGCGAGGTGGTCACGGATCCTACGGTGATCACCAGGGAAGCGGCGGAGCACTTCTGGCCGGCGTGGCCGAAGGCGCTGGCTGCGACATCGCGGGCTGCCAGGTCGAGATCCGCCTGCGGGCTGACGATGATCGAGTTCTTGCCGCTGGTCTCGGCGAGGATCCGCAGCTCGGGCCGCCAGGAGGCGAACAGTGTGGCGGTGTCTGAGGCACCGGTGAGGATCAGCTGATCGATCCGCGGGTCCGAGATCAGCGCTCGGCCCACCTCGTCCTCCGGCACATCGACCAGGGTGAAGACGTCCTGGGGGACACCGGCCTCGTGGAGAAGCCTGCCTATCAGTGCGCCGCAGCGACGAGCCTGCGGAGCGGGCTTCATGATCACGCTGCTGCCGGTCACGAGTGCGGCGAGAGCGCCGCCGGTGGGGATCGCGACCGGGAAGTTCCAGGGCGGGGTGATCAGTGTCAGCGGCCGGGCCGTGGCCTGCAGATCGCCCTGCCGGGCGAGCTGCTCGGCCTGTTCGGCGTAATAGAGCGCGAAGTCGATCGCTTCGCTGACCTCAGGATCGCCCTGCTCGAGGGTCTTGCCGGTCTCCGCCGCCATCACCTCGAGCAGCTCGGCCCGATGCGCGGCGAGGGTGCCCGCCACTCGGCGCAGGATCCCGGCGCGCTTCTCCACTCCCAGACCCGCCCAGGAAGGCTGCGCGGTCAGGGCGCGGGAGATGGTCGACGCGACGGCCTCCACGGTGGTGAGTCGCGCGGCGCGGGCTTCCTCGTCGCCGATCTCAGAGCCGCGGATGCGATGGGTGAGCTGCGCGGCCCACTGCTGGTTCGCGGGGGTCGAGAGGTCGGTGTCGGGCGTGTTGCGGAAGGCGCCGGGCACCGCCGGCAGGCCGGGGGAGCCCAGCTGCAGCACACCGCGACTCCCCACGACCTCGGCGATGCGGTCCTGGTCCCGATGGGTGGGCAGGGAGGTCTCCCGCAGCGCCCGCTCCAGGGCGCCGGCGAACCGCGTCTGCTCGCGCTCGAAGAGCTCGGCGGAGGTGTCCAGCTCGAACGCGGCGGAGAGGAAGTTCTGCGAGGAGGCGTTCTCCTCGAGACGGCGCACCAGGTAGGAGACGGCGACGTCGAAGTGGCGCGGGTGCACGATCGGCACGTACAGGCGCATCGTGCCGGTGGCCTCGCGCACCACGGCCTGCTGCCCGGGGGCCATCCCGGCGAGCATCTCGAACTCCACGCCGTGGCCGGGACCGGCACCGATGTCTCGCTCGCGCATCAGCAGGTGCGCGAAGGCGACGTCGAAGAGGTTGTGGCCGGCGATGCCCAGGTGGACCGCGTCCAGGCGGCTGGGGTGCAGCGCCTCGAGCAGCATCCGCTTGTACTGCGCGTCGGTCTCCTCCTTCGACAGCAGCGGCGCCTGCCTCCAGCCGTGCACCGAAGCCTCGACCTGCTCCATCGCCAGGTTCGCGCCCTTGACCAGGCGCACCTTGATCGGAGCACCCCCGGCCGCCACCCGCCGCTCGGCGAAGCGCCGCACCCGGGCCATCGCGGAGGGCGCATCGGGCAGGTAGGCCTGCAGCACGATGCCCGCGTGGAGGTGCTCGAGCTCGGGACGGTCCAGGAGCTTCTCGAAGACCTGCAGGGTCAGCTCGAGATCCCGGTACTCCTCCATGTCCATGTTCAGGAAGGTGGGCTGCTCCCGGCGGGCGGCATCGAGGTAGAGGGGAAGCAGTGTCTCGACCGTGTGGTCGACCGTCTCGGCGGTGGCCCAGAGCGGCAGATGGTCCACGAGCGAGGAGACCTTGATCGAGACGTAGTCGATGTCCGGGCGGGCCACCAGCTCACGGAGCCCCTGCATCCGGCGGGAGGCCTCCTGCGCGCCGAGCACCGCTTCGCCGAGCAGATTGATGTTGAGCTCGGTGCCGTCGGCGGTGAGGCGTGCGATCGAGGCTCCCAGCTGGCGGGGGCGGGCATCGAGGATGAGGTGGCCGACCATGCGACGCATCGCGGCCTGAGCGGTGGGCACCACCACGCTCGGAGCGAGGGAGGAGGCGACGCCGCCGAGCCCCAGCACCCGGCGCAGCGGCGCCGGCAGGAAGGCCGGCGGGTCCTGGGCGAGGCGGCGGAGCTCCACGGCTGCGGCGCGCGGATCCTCGGGCCGGATCACGCGATCGACGAAGGCGAGGGTGAAATCCAGCCCTTTCGGGTCTCTCAGCAGATCGGAGAGCATCCTCGCGGGCCCCGGCACCTGGCGGAGCGCTGCCGCATGCACCCAGCTGTGGACCTGCGCGGCGACCTCCTCCACGGTCAACGAGGTGGTGGGGGAGTCGTCGAGCGGGGACTGCGAGGTGGGTACGGGGGACAACGAAGTCTCCTTCTCGTTACTGATCAACGCGGCATTGCGATCCTCTGATCGTAAGTCCTCGCCGAGCCTACGGGAGGGGCCGCGGAGACTCGGAGGTGGAGGTTCTGTGACCGAAAGGGAACCGAAGTGGGACGAGCGCGTCAGGACTGAGGACAGGCCCGCTCACGGAGCTGCAATGGACCGCTCGGTCGGTGAAGTCCTTTCCCGACGCGCCTCCTGTGGCACGATGCGGGGCACAGACACCGGACGATGCTGGAGGCAGTGATGAAGAAGTTCATTTTCCTGGCCGGACTCGCGATCGGCTTCGTGGTCGGATCCCGTGCAGGTCGCGGACCCTATGAGTCGCTCGAGCGCACCGCACGGCAGGTGGCCGACGATCCTGAGGTGCAGCGGCGAGCCGCGCAGGCGAAGGACACCGCGAACAGGGTCGCCCATGACACCGCCGACGCAGTCAAGGAGAAGACCCCCGAGGTCGCCTCGAACGTCCAGGGTGCGGTGGCCGACGCGGCCGGCAGCGCCAAGGAGCGGATCGGCAGCGCTCGTGAGGATCACAAGAGCGGCGACGAGAGCTCCACCAGCCCCCATGCCGGTGGCGACGCCGAGGTGGGCGAGGACAAGCCGCTCAGCTCCTGAACAGTTCAGCTCCCGAGCAGCGCAGCTCCCGAACGCGCCGGTGTCACCCCAGGACGGTGACGCCGGCGCGTTCCTGCTCCTGCATGAAGCAGGGCCCGCACAGCGATATATAGGTCACCTCCGCACCGTCGATCGCCACCTGCTCCCCTTCGAAGACGAAGCGGCCGTCGACCATGCGGCAGTTGAACTCGGCCTGCGAACCGCAGCGGCACATCGTGGGCAGCTTCTCGATGTTGTCGGCGAGCTCGAAGAGCCGGCTCGCACCGGGGAACATCGCGGTGCGGAAGTCAGCGCGCAGCCCGTAGCAGATCACCGAGATCCCATCCTGCTTGGCGATCTTGAACAGGTCGCCGATCTGCGAGGGCTCGAGGAACTGCGCCTCGTCCACCAGCACGCAGTGCAGCGGGCGCAGCCCGCGCTCGTCGGCCGTCGCATTGACCCGGGCGCGCACATCGTCACCGGCGGCGGCGAGCACATCGACCAGGCGCCTGGCACCGCCGCGGGCCACCACCCAGTCCTCGCCCTTGGTGTCCAGCGCGGGCTTCACGGTGAGCGTGGCCAGCCCGCGCTCGTCGTAGTTGTACGCGGTCTTGATCAGTGTGTCGGACTTGCCGGAGTTCATCGCTCCGTACTTGAAATGCAGCTTGGCCATGCGGGTGCTCCGGAGTTCGAGGTCGGGATCAGAAGGCGTCCATGACGCTCGGCCGCGGACCGGCCAGCAGAGCATCCAGGAAGGTCTCGGCGGCCGGGTCGGCCGCTGCGGTGAGGTCGAGGCGACGGGCATCGGCGAGGGAACGCCCGCCCATCAGCAGCAAGGAGGCGGCATGGATGTCGAGGCGGACGGTGCCGAGGACCTCCGGCACCCTGGCACTCTCCGGCTCCGCCGCGATCGTGCCGCTGTCCGCGGAGACCAGGAAGGTGCCGGCGGCGCGGCAGGTGCCTGCAGGGACAGTCCCGTCCTCGACGACCAGGCGGATGCGGCCGCTCAGCTGCTCCGGTGCGCGGCGGGCGCGGAGGGTCGCGGCGGTGTCGATCACCCGCATCATCACCAGCGGCACCGGTTCCGGGCTGGGGCGGGTCCCGGCGCCGGGGAGCACATCGAGCACGGGGTCCTCGGTGCGCACCCGCAGCCGGACCAGCTCCGTGACCGTGGACCAGGAGCCCAGGGATCGCAGCAGGGCCAGCCGATCGGAACGGGTGCGGCCCATCAGCTCGTGCACGTCGAGGCCGACGCCGCGGGGGTCCTGGCCGTGCCGGGTCCAGGACAGGTAGCCGTGATCGGTGCCGAACTCGTCCTGGAGCAGCAGCGCGGACCAGCCCGCACCGGGCAGGCCCTCGGCGAACAGGGGAGGCTCTCGGCGGAGCATCGCGTTGTCGCCCGCGCTCAGGCGGTGGTAGAGCTCCCGCAGGCGGGGCATCGTGGCCGCCGTGACCGGGACCAGGCGCCGGTCCGGCACGGCGGGGATCCGCTGCAGCTCCACCAGCGGCACGATCAGCGACTGGCCCCGCGCGACCACCTGGTAGCCGTACCGGCGGTAGAGCGCGGGATGGGAGGGATAGAGCATCGAGACCGGGAGGCTCTCCGCATCGCAGCGCGCGATCACCGCGGTGAGCAGCGTCTTGAACAGCCCGTCGCCGCGGTGGGCGGGGTGGACGACGAGACCGGCCACGCCGCCGCAGCGCACCAGGCCACCGCCGAGAGTGATCTGGTCATGGCGGATCCGGGCGCCTGCGGCGAGGACCCCGTCCAGACCGCCCGGCAGCCCGGACGCATCGATGCCGAGCGCGGTCTCACCAGGGGAGAAGTCCTGCGGAGCGGCCGCGGAGGAGGGATCGTAGGACCCTCCGAAGGCACCGGAGCTCATCGTCTTGTAGGTGACGAAGTCCTGGGCGGTGAGATCTCGAACAGGCATGCTGAGGAGTCTAGGCGCGCTCGCTGTTGCATACTGACGAGGCCCGCTCAGCCCCGAGGAGATGCCGTGAGCCCACGCCAGGACCGTCCGTCGACGGACGCTTCGCCGGGCAAGGCCCGTAAGCCCTACACCCGGCCCAGCACCGCCCAGCGCACCGCCCGCGAGAAGCTGTCCAAGCGGCTCACGGCGGGTGACCCTCGCAGCGACCAGGATCCGCAGCGCCGGATCCCGGTGGGTCTGTCGACCTCCTCGGTGTTCCCTGCCGGGGTCGAGGAGGGATTCCGGCTCGCGCACGAGATCGGGTACGACGGGATGGAGGTGATGGTCTCCTATCCCAAGGACAGCCAGGACCCGACGCTCCTGCGCGAATACTCCGAGCGGTACGAGCAGCCGATCCTCTCCCTCCACGCTCCCACCCTGTTCCTGCTCCAGGGCCTGTGGGGCCGGGACGCCTGGGTCAAGATCGAACGCACGATCGAGATCGCGAAGGAGCTCGAGGTGCCCACGATCGTGGCGCACCCGCCCTTCCGCTGGCAGGGGAAGTACGCGAAAGGCTTCGTCGAGGGGGTCGCCGCGCTCGAGGAGGAGCACGGGATCGCCATCGCGGTGGAGAACATGTACCCGTGGCGGCTCGGGGTGCGGGAGCTGCTGAACTATCTGCCCGATCACGACCCCACCGACGAGGACTACGCCCACGTCACCGTCGACCTCTCGCATGCTGCGACCGCCGGCGACGATGCGCTCGAGATGATCGAGCGGCTCGGTGACCGGCTCACCCATCTGCATCTCGCCGACGGTTCCGGGAATTCGACGAAGGACGAGCACCTCCCGCCCGGCGAGGGCAACCAGCCCTGCGCCGAGGTGCTGCGACGCCTGGCCAACCGTGGCTGGGAAGGATCAGTGCTGCTCGAGGTGACCACCAGCAACAAGCCGGAGATCCGCGAGCGCACCCTGCGACAGAGCCTCGCCTTCGCCCGCCACCACCTCGGGCATCTGCTGGAGGACGGGAACGAGGGCGACGTGGGATCGGCCACCCCTTGAGCGTCTCCCCAGGCATGGGTGGGAGAATGACACGATCTGGCAACGACACACACAGACGGACGAGGTAGCGCACGCTGATGGGGAACGGGAACACAGGGATCGTCCACAGGAACACCAGCCTGCTCGCGATCGAGATGAGCCTTCCGCAGGTCACGGTCACCTCGGACGAGATCGACGAGATGCTCTCGCCGGCACGCAAGCGGCTGCGCCTGCCCAAGGGCGTGCTGCAGCGGGTCGCGGGGGTCTATGAGCGCCGCTGGTGGCGCGACACCGAGAACGGCTGGAAGCAGGGCGTGGTGCTCGCCGCCGAGCGCGCCATGGCCAAGGCCGGGATCATGCGCGACCAGGTCGGCCTGCTGATCAATGCGTCCGTCTCCCGCCAGCACCTCGAACCCGCAGTCTCCACCGGGATCCACCACTCCCTGGGACTGCCCACCAGCGCGATGAACTTCGACATCACCAACGCCTGCCTCGGCTTCGTCAACGCGATGACGATGGCCTCGGCCATGATCGACTCCGGACAGATCAAGTACGCCCTGGTCGTCGGCGCGGAGGATGTCGAGCAGGTGCAGCGAGGCACCGTCGAGCGTCTGAACTCCAAGACCTCCACCCGCGCGGACTTCAACAACCAGTTCGCCTCGCTGACCCTGGGTTCCGGCGCCGCCGCCGCCGTTCTCGGCCCGGCCGACGAGCACCCCGAGGGCCACCGTATGAAGCACACCCAGGCCCGGGCCGGGACCGAGCATCACGAGCTGTGCGTGGCGGACATGCACGACATGCGCACGGACTCCGCCGGCCTGCTCGAGAACGGCATCCAGCTCATCCTGGACACCTGGAAGGGC
Organism: Brachybacterium sp.; assembly: GCF_052095815.1. Lineage (NCBI taxonomy): Bacteria > Bacillati > Actinomycetota > Actinomycetes > Micrococcales > Dermabacteraceae > Brachybacterium > Brachybacterium sp. The sequence goes on from NZ_JBQDLF010000001.1 coordinate 31,575, forward strand.
GCCAATGAGGCGGGGCACGATTTCAAGAACCTCGATCTCGTGATCCCCCATCAGGTCTCCACGGTGTACATCCGGAACTTCTCGAAGATCACCGGAGTGGGAATGGACCGCATCCCGATGACTCTCGGGGATTGGGGCAACGTCGCCGCCGAAGCGGTGCCGATGACGCTCGCGCACATCCAGAACGACATCCAGCGCGGACAGCGCGTGCTGCTGATGGGGGTCGGCTCAGGTCTGAACACGGCGATGATGGAGGTCGAGTGGTGAACACCGCCCGCAGCACGGGGCGCCGACGCGCGTCCACTGAGGAGATTCCGGCGATGCCCGGGGTCGATCCCCGGCTCAGCCGCACCCTCCAGGTGCGCGACCACTCGGGCGAGCAGCGTCGCTGGCACCTGCTGGACTCCGGCCCGCTGCTGGCCGAGCGCGGGATCACGCCGCGCGGCACGCTGCTGGCCGTCCATGGCAACCCCACCTACTCCTTCCTGTTCCGTTCGCTGGTGCGCGCGGACATCCCCTGGCGCCTGATCGCGGTCGACCAGCTGGAGATGGGATGGTCCGAGCGGACCGGCCTGAAGCGTCGCTATCAGGACCGCATCACGGACCTGTCCCTGCTCACCGACGCGCTGTCGCTGCGCGGCCCGGTGGTGACCGTCGGCCATGACTGGGGCGGCCTGATCTCCGCCGGGTGGGCGCTGGACAACCGCCACGACGTGATCGGGATGATCCTCACCAACACCGGTGTCCACCAGAAGCTCGAGGAGGCGCTCCCCAAGGCGCTGCAGCTCGCGACCGCGCCGTGGTTCCGCACCCCGTCGACCTCGGTGACCGACACCTTCCTGCGCACCACCCTGGCGCTGTCCAAGCCGGCGCTGCCGCGCGAGGTGCAGGACGCCTACCTCGCCCCGTATCGCGGCCGCACGCGCCGTCTCGGGATCGACCAGTTCGTCGCCGACATCCCGGCCGCCGAACACCCCCCCTCCCGGCCCACCCTCGAGCGGGTCGCCGCCGGGATCCAGGAGCTGAAGGTCCCGACCCTGTTCGCCTGGGGGCCGAAGGACATCACCTTCAACGACCGCTTCCTGCGCGACCTCATCCAGCGGGTCCCGCACGCTGATGTGCACCGCTTCGAGAAGGCCTCCCACCTGGTGTGGGAGGACGCAGACGTCGCCGGACTGGTCGCGGAGTGGCTCGAGACCACCTTCGGCACCGCCGAGGAGCCCCGCACCGAGGCACCCGCCTGGCGCGCCGTCTCCTCCTACGCCGAGGCCGCCCCCGAGCGGCACATCGGCGCACCCATCGCCGAGCTCGCCGGCGACCCCCGCCACGCCCACCGCCCCGCCGTGGTGGAGCTGGGCGGCGAGGACGGCGAGACCCGGGAGATCTCCTGGTCCCTGCTGAACCGCAGGGTCGACGACATCGCCGCCGGCCTGCTCGGCCACGGGGTGCGCCCCGGGGACCGGGTGAGCCTGCTGATCACCCCCGGCGCAGATCTGACCGGCGTGCTCTACGCCTGCTTCCGCATCGGCGCCGTCGCCGTGGTGGCCGACGCCGGGCTGGGCATGGCGGGCCTGACCCGTGCGGTCATCGGCTCCCACCCCGACTGGTTCATCGGCATCAAGAAGGCGCTCGTCGGCGCCCGCGCCCTGGGCTGGCCCGGCCGCCGGCTCTCGGTCGAGCAGCTGCCGACCGTGGACCGGGTGGCACTCGGCGTGGAGACCTCCATCGCCGAGCTCGCCCGTTCCGGCTCGCTGCAGCGCGAGCTCGGCGCTCCGCTGGATGCCGCCTGGCCCGCACCCGACGCGGATGCCGCGATCCTGTTCACCTCCGGATCCACCGGCCCCGCCAAGGGCGCGGTGCTCACCCACCGCCAGCTCGGCGCGATGTTCACCGCCGTGGGGGACACCCTGCAGCTCGCCCCCGAGCGCGGCCTGGTCGCGGGCTTCGCGACCTTCGCGCTGCTGGGCCCCGCGCTCGGCGCCCCGACGGTGGTGCCGGACATGGACATCACCCGACCCGGTGAGCTGACCGCTCCGGCGCTGGCCGCGGCGATCGACGCCCTCGGCGAGCCGGCCGTGTTCACGGCTCCGGCCGCGCTGCGGAACATCATCGACACCGCCGACCAGCTCGATGCGGACGGCCGCGCCGCGATGGCCCGCGCCGCGAGCTTCTTCTCCGCCGGCGCTCCGATCCCCGCGCAGCTGCTGCGCGAGCTGCGCACCCTGATGCCGAACGCGCGCGCGCTGACGCCCTACGGCATGACGGAATGCCTCGCGGTGGCCGCGATCGACCTCGAGGGCATCGAAGCGGCAGGCGAGGGCGCCGGCGTCTGCGTCGGCCGCCCCGTGCCCCGGGTCGAGATCGCGATCGCCGTGATGGACGAGCTGGGTCGTACCACCGGAGAGATCACCTCGGACGCCGGGAAGACCGGAGAGATCCTGGTCTGCGGCCCGCACGTGAGGGACCGTTACCTGATGCTCTGGCGCACCACCCACACCTCGATGCGCTTCGAGGGCTGGCACGCCACGGGCGATGTGGGCCATCTCGACGCCGATGGACGGCTGTGGGTCGAGGGCCGTGCGGATCATGTGCTGGCCACAGCAGAGGGCATGTTCACCCCGGTCCAGGTCGAGGACGCCGCCGAATCGGTGCCGACCGTGCGCCGCGCCGGCGCCGCCGTCGTGGGCCCCCGCGGCACCCAGCAGGTGGTCGTGATCCTCGAGACCGAGGACGGCTACCGTCCCGGCAGGGCAGGCCGGCCCCACCCGGCGGAACCGTCCCTGCAGGAGGCGGTGCGGCGCGCGGTGCGCGAGCGCTCCGGCGCCGAGGTGGTCGCGGTGTTCACCACCCGTTCGCTGCCCACGGATATCCGCCACAACTCGAAGATCGACCGTGCGGCCCTGTCCCGCTGGTCCGAGCAGACCCTGCGCGGCGAGAAGGCAGACGCCCTGTGAGTGCGCCGACGGTCTTGGTCACCGGTGCCTCCGGGATGCTGGGCGGAGCGGTTGCGACCGCTCTGCGGGATCGCGGGGCCACCGTGCGCGCCTTCCAGCGCCGCCCTGCCGGGATCGACGGCGTCGAGGACGTGCGCGGCTCGCTCACCGAGGCGGAGGACGTGCGCCGTGCGGTGAAGGGCGCCGACGCGGTGATCCACCTCGCCGCGAAGGTCTCCATCTCCGGCCCGGAGAACGAGTACCGCGCGATCAACATCGAGGGCACCCGCAACGTGCTGGACGCGCTGCGCGCGAACGGCGGCGGCGCCCTGGTGAACATCTCCTCGCCGTCGGTCGCGCATCTCGGCCGCGCGATCGTGGGCCTCGATGCGACCCCCGCGGATCCCGCGCAGGCCCGCGGCCCCTATGCCCGCACCAAAGCGGCCGCCGAGCTGTTGGCGATGGAGGCCGACGGCACCGATGGGCTGCTGGTCACCTCGATCCGCCCCCACGTGGTGTGGGGCCCGGGCGACACCCAGCTGGTGGGCAGGATCGTGGATCGTGCCCGCAGCGGCCGCCTGCCGCTGCTGGACCAGGGCATGGCACTGATCGACACCACCTATGTCACCAACGCCGCGGAGGCGATCGTCGCCGCGCATGATCGCATTCAGGACGTGCACGGAGAGAGCTTCGTGGTCTCCAACGGCGAGCCCCGCACGGTGCGCGACGTGTTCGGCGGCTGGTGCGAGGCCGCCGGAGTCCCGGCACCGACCCTCAAGGTCCCCGGCTCCGCGGCCCGCTTCGCCGGCCGGGTGATCGAGCGGATCTGGGAGAAACGGCCCGGACATGACGAGCCACCGATGACCGAGTTCCTCGCCGAGCAGATGTCCACCGCACACTGGTTCGACCAGCGCCGCACCCGGGAGCGCCTGCAGTGGACGCCGCGGGTGAGCATGGACGAAGGCAACGAGCACCTCGCCGCCTGGTTCCGCGAGCACCCGGTCGCCTGAGAACCCGTTGATCGCCTGAGATTCCCCGATCTGAAGACCTGATCCCTCGCACGGAAGAGCACGGTCCTGCCATGAACGATGAGCCCGCCCTGGACCCCGCAGACCCCGCAGACCCCGCTGCTGACGGCGCCGACGACGCGGCGATGCTCGCCGAGATCGACGCCGAGCTGGCCGCGGAACGCTCCGCGAAGAGCCGCGCCGGGCAGCGGCTCGTCGGCCTGGTGCTCCTGATCGGCGGGCTCGTCGGCTGGATCGCCTCCCTCGAGCTGCAGGTCGGCAAGGAGTTCCTGCTCGCCAACCCCGGCGGCAGCCTCTCCTGCGATGTGAACCCCTTCATCTCCTGCGGCAACGTGATGATGACCTGGCAGTCCTCAGCGCTGGGGATCCCCAACATGGCGATCGGGCTGGGCGGCTTCGCGATCATGGGCGCCCTCGGCGCACTGATGGCCTCCGGAACAGCGCTGCCCACCTGGTTCCGCTGGGCTCGCCTGGGCGGGATGAGCTTCGCCTTCGGGTACGTGCACTTCCTGGCGATCTCCGCGATCTTCCTGATCAAGGCGCTGTGCCCCTGGTGCATGGTGATCTGGACCGTCACGGCCCCGATGTTCTTCGCGACCCTCGCCCGCACCATCGAGAGCGGCGACCTGCGGCTGCCTGCACCACTCGGCAACCTGCTGCGCCACTGGGTGGTGCTGACCCTGCTGTGGTACCTGCTGGTGATCGTCGTGATCGCGATCGTCTTCTGGAACCAGTGGCTGGTGATGCTCGGCCTCTACTGAGGCTGGGCCACTGAGGCTGAGCTACTGAGGCTGGGCGCGGGGGACCGTTCCTCCACAGGGGCTCCCCATCCCCAGAACCGGCCCGTGCCTGGCTGGACGTTGCCTGCCCGCCTAGGTTCGCGGGCATGGGAGCACACGCCGGATCCGACGGACCGACGCAGCGCCGCGCCGGGACGCATCGCCGCACCGGCCAGGCGCTGATCGAGCGCCGGGACCACACTGCCGAGACGCCGCGCCGCCGAACTTCGCTGCCCGCACCGTCCCCCTCGGCCCTGGTGGGGATCGCGGTGCTCGTGCTGATCGGGGTCGGGGTGATCCACCTCTCCGGCTCCGCGGTGCCGCTCGAGACGCAGCCGACGGTGCAGGTGCAGTCGGAGTCTGGCGGTAGCAGTGGCAGCAGTGGCAGCGATGGCGGCAGTGGCAGCGATGGCGCGCCCTCGGATTCCGCGGCGCCGCCTGCTGCGGAGGATGCATCCCCCTCGGACGGCGCGTCCTCGAGCGACGGGCAGGAGCTCGTGGTCCATGTCTCCGGGGCCGTGGCTGCGCCCGGGGTGGTGCATCTGCCCGCAGGGGCCAGGGTCGACGACGCGCTGGAGGCCGCGGGCGGACCCACCGACGATGCGGATCTGTCTGCCGTGAACCTCGCCCGTCCGGTAGGCGATGGCGAACAGATCCATCTGCCGGTGCCGGGGGAGGAGCCGAGGGCGGCGGATCCTCCGGCAGCAGGTCCCGGAGCGTCCGCGGCAGCGGAGGCGCCCGCTGCGGGCGCCTCCGGCGTGATCAACCTGAACACCGCGAGCGCCGCGGAGCTCGAGGAGCTGCCCGGAGTGGGGCCCGCGATCGCCCAGCGGATCATCGAGCATCGGGAGAAGAACGGGCCCTTCCGCAGCGTCGATGACCTGCTCGAGGTGTCCGGGATCGGCCCGTCCACCCTGGAGAAGATCCGCGCCCAGGCCACCACATGAGCCGTGCCGACCTGCGACTGCTCCCCGCAGCTACCTGCATCTGGGCCCTCGCCGTGCTCGGCGTGACCGTCGGCACCGCCGCCGCCGTCGCCGGTGGCGCCGTGCTGGTGGCCCTGGCGCTGACCGTGATCACGGTGACCGGCGGCACCCGCACCGCGAGCGGGATCTTCGCCCACCTGGGAATCGTGGTGCTGGCCGGGGTGCTCCTGTTCCCGGCCCTCCAGCGCCATGGCAGCACCGACGAGCTGCTCGAGGACGCCGCCGCCCGAGGACTGATCGTGGAGCTGGCCGTGGTGGCCGCCGCGGACCCCGCCGCCCCCGCCAGCGGCCCGGAATGGTCCCGAGACGGACTGCAGATGCGAGCACGGACCATCCGCGGCCCCGCGCGCATCGGACGCGAGGATGCTGCCCTGCCCGCCTCGCTGCCGCTGCTGGTACGCGCCTCAGGTGATGCGGAGAGGGGCCTGGCCCAGGTGCGGGACGGTGACACCGTGCAGCTGCGCGGCACCGTCACGATCAGTGGCTCCCTGGTGATCCTGCGCGCTACCGAGGCGAGTGCGGTGCCCACGGCCGGGATGGCCGGCCGGGCACAGGCCGCCCGGCACTCCCTGCGACAGCTGGCGCGAGCGGCCACCGCGCATCTCCCCGCGGATGAGGCCGCGCTGGTGCGCGGCATGACCACCGGCGACACCCGCGGCATGAGCGAACGCACCGAGGAGATCATGCGCCGTGCAGGGATCTCTCACCTGGTCGCGGTCTCGGGCGCGAACATCGCCCTGGTGCTCGCCGCAATGCTGGTGCCGCTGCTGCTGGCCGGGGTGCGCCGCCGGCCCCGGCTGCTGGCCGCCGGGATCGTGGTGGCCGGCTATGTGTGGCTGGTGGGCGATGAGCCCAGCGTCCAGCGGGCCGCGACGATGGCCGTCCCGCTGCTGGCCGCCCGCTTCGCCGGGGTGCGCGCCTCCCCGGTGGCGGCGCTCGCTCTCACCGTGGCCCTGTGGTCGGTGCTGGATCCCGTCACCGCAGCCTCCATCGGATTCCTGCTCTCGGCCCTCGCGACCGCTGCGATCCTGGTGGCAGCCCCGCCGCTGGCCGCAGCACTCTCGGAGCTCACCGGGGGCAGGCTGGGCCGTACCGCCGCGCTCGTGCTCGCGGTCCCGCTGGTCGCGCAGCTCGCCTGCACCCCGATCCTGATCCTGCTCGCCCCGGAGATCTCGATCTGGGCGGTGCCGGTGAATATGATCGTCGGCCCGCTGGTGGGCCCGGCGACGGTGATGGGACTGCTCGCCCTCGTGCTCGGCATCCTCTGGCCGCCGGCAGCCGTGGTGCTGTACACCGCGGCCGCCGGCGGGGCGCACCTCGTGCTCCTGATCGCCCGCGCCGCCGATGCGCTGCCCGGCTCGCGCATCGCCGTGCCCGAGGGCGCCACCGGGGTGCTGCTCACGATCGCCGTGATGCTGGTGGCCGCGATCGCGCTGGCCGCCCGGCGCCTCCCCCTGGTGCGCTGGACGATGGCGGCGCTGCTGGTCGTCGTCCTCGCTCCAGGGGTCGGTCGCCTGCTGCCGCTCAGCACCGCCCCGGGCTGGACCCTCGCGATGTGCGCAGTGGGCCAGGGGGATGCGCTCCTGCTGCGTCCCGGTGACGCCGCCGGTGACGGTGACGGACCCACCGTGCTCATCGACACCGGCCCGGACCCCGCCGCGCTGGGCCAATGCCTGGACCGGCTGCGGGTGCAACGGATCGACCTCCTGGTGCTCACCCACCCCCACAGCGACCACACCGGCGGCCGGGAGGCGCTCACCGGGCAGCGAGCACCCGCCCTGCAGTGGGTGTGCCCGCTGCCGGAAGCACGCCGCGACGTGGTCCCCGGCGCCCCCGTGGTCGCGGCATCCACGGGGGAGACCTGGCAGCGGCCCGGCCTGTCCCTGCGGGTGCTGTGGCCCGGCTCCGCCGAGGACGCGCTGCGGGCGACCGCCGCCGAGCAGGGGTCAGGGGAGGGGGACGCGGCCAACGACTGCTCGCTCGCTCTCGAGGTGGTCTGGACGGACGGCACCCGCCTGGTCGCGCTCGGCGATCTGGAACCCGCAGCGCAGGCGGAGCTCGCCGCGCTCGCCCCCGGGCCGGCGGAGATCGTGAAGGTGGCGCATCATGGATCCCGCTTCCAGCACGCTCCGCTCTACCAGCAGCTGGACCCCGGCCTCGCCCTGGTGCCGGTGGGACGGGAGAACAGCTTCGGGCACCCCACCGAGGAGCTCTTGACACTGATGGACGAGATCGGCGCGCAGGTGCTGCGCACGGATGTCCACGGCACCGTGGTGCTGCCGGTCGATCAGCAGTCGCCGCCGCGCAGCGTCGGCCCGGCCCGCTAAGATCGACCAGTCCCTCCCCAGCAGTCAGGAGCCCCCGTGAGCGATGTCGAGTGGCACAGCGTCGCCCTCGCACCGATCGTGCTGATCCATGGCACCGAGACCCTGATCGCCGATCGTGCCGTCCAGCGGCTGCGCGGCCTGGCCCGCGAGGCGGATCCCTCGGTCGCAGTCCATGACCTCTCCGGTGACGCGCTCGGTCCGGGTGCCCTCACCCAGGTGGCGAGCCCGTCGCTGTTCGGCGAGCCTCGCTTCATCGTCGTCCCCGAGCTGCAGGCCGCGCCGGATGTTCTGGTCGTCGAGCTGCTCGACTACGTGAAGACCCCTGAGCAGGACGTCACCCTCGTGCTCGTCCACCGCGGCGGCAACCGCGGCAAGAAGCTGCTGGACACCCTCAAGAAGGCCGGGGTGCCGCGAGTCGATGCCAGCCCCGTCAAACGGGCGGGGGACAAGCAGGCCTTCGTCGCCGCGGAGTTCGCCCGCGCCCAGCGCCGCATCCAGCCCGAGGCACTGGTCGCCCTCGTGGACGCCTTCGGCACCGATCTCGCCGAACTCGCCGCCATCAGCCATCAGCTCATCGAGGACACCACCGCCGACCCCGGCGAGCAGGCCACCCAGGTGACCCTCGCGGAGGTGCACGCACTGACTGCGGGCCGGGTGGAGTCCACCGCCTTCGCCGTCGCAGACGCCGCGATTGCCGGCCGCGAACAGGAGGCGCTCCAGCTGCTCCAGCAGGCCCAGCTGGCCGGCGCCGATCCGGTGCCGATCGTCGCCGCGATCGCCTCCAAGATGCGCTCCCTGGCCAAGGTCAGCGCTCCCGGCGCCAGCGCCCGCAGCCTGGGGATGCCGGACTGGATGCTGCGCAACCTCTCCCGCGAGGCGAGGAACTGGAACGACCGCTCCCTGGCGCGGGCCCTGGAGGCCATCGCCCGCGCAGACCATGAGGTCAAGGGGGCAGGACGTGACCCGCGCTGGTCCGTGCAGCGGATGGTGATGGGCATCTGCCGCGCCCGTCGCGCTGGCTGACCCGTCGCGCCGGCTGATCCGTCGCGCTGGCTGACCAGCCTCGGCACGACGACGCCCGGCAGATCCCCGGTACGACGACGAGGCCCCGCACACCATCGTGGTGTGCGGGGCCTCGTCACAAACGAGAGCGGGTGAGGCTCAGGCGCTCACCGCGGCGACCAGCTTCGCGAGACCGGACTTGCGGTTCGCGGCCTGGTTCTGGTGGATGACGCCCTTGGAGACGGCCTTGTCGAGCTTGCGAGAGGCGGTCTTGAGCGCCTCGCCAGCAACCTCGGCGTCGCCGGTGGAGACGGCGGCCTTCACCTTGCGGGTGTAGGTGCGGAGCTCGGACTTGACGGCGCGATTGCGAAGGCGCGCCTTCTCGTTCGTCTTGTTCCGCTTGATCTGGGACTTGATGTTTGCCACGAAGACTCTTCTCTTGTGCTGCTGCGGTGGATCTTCCGCGACGGCCGAGGATCGGAGCCGACAGGGACGGCGGTGGGGATTCGCCTGAAGACGTCGGTACCGGGTCGCTGCCACGGGTACTCGCCCGGTTCGCACGAATCGTCGCCCCTGACACGTCGGGACTATCATGCGCACATCGAACGGTATGTCACACATACGAGGCAAGAGATTACCAGAGCAGCGGCTCCCGGGCGCACCCGGTGTGCGGCGTGTCTCTCGGAAATCCCACCGCTTCAGCGCCAGCCGTGCACCGACCGGACCGTGGCGGAGACCCGATCGTAGCGCGCGCGATCCAGCCGCCCGCCCTCCCGGCGCACCGCCCCGGGTGCCAGGCGCAGCAGCCTGTCCGCCCGCACCTCGGAGGGGCGCCCCTCCCGGTCCCACTCGCCGGTGCCGATGTCCACCCAGGTCGAGCCGTGCTGATCGGTGGTGACCTCGCCGTCGCCGGCGCGGTCGCGGGAGGTGAGCATGAGCGCCACCAGCACCTCGCCGGACCCGTCGGACCCTCCCGCATCGGCCGCTTCCTCGGCGATGACCAGCACGGGACGGTCCTTGCCCTGGGAGAGATCCTCCTCGTAGGGCACCCATGCCCACACGACCTCGCCGGGATCCGGGTGGTCGTCCTGGCGCGGGGCGTAGTCGAGGGCCAGGGGGGTGGAACCGCGGCGGTCGGCGAGCGCGAGGGCGCCCTCCCCACCGGCGTGACCACCGGCACCGGCCCCGGCAGAGGTGGGCCGCCGTGTCGTCGCGGACGGAGTCGCCGCGGAAGGCGTGGACTTGGAGGGTGTCGCGGGCTCGGCCCGACGCTGCTCCCTGACCGCCCGGACCGCGGACCGGCCCAGCGCGCGGGCTCCTCGGCGGAGTGCGGGATCGCGCGCCGCGGAGCGGAGGAAGGAGGTCAGTCGGGAGACCAGGGACATCAGGCTCTCGCTTCCTGGGCGGAGTGCGCCGCAGAGAGGGTGGGACGGTGTGAGAATGGTAGGCATGTCTGCCACCCCGCTGTTCCACAGTGCGCGGACCGGTTCCGGCGGCGATGAGATGTTCGCCCCCGACGGGACGGTGCACCCCACCTACCAGGCGCTGCATGATGCCCTGTCCGGGCTCGGCACAGAGGAGTTCCGCAGCCGGTCCGACTCCCTGGCCCGCAGCTACCTCGACCAGGGGATCACCTTCGACTATGCGGGGGAGGAGCGACCCTTCCCGATCGACGCGATCCCGCGAGTGGTCGCGGCCGAGGAGTGGACCCGGGTCTCGGCCGGGGTCGGCCAGCGGGTGCGCGCCCTCGAGCGGTTCCTCGATGACCTCTACAACGACCAGGCCGCGATCACCGACGGGGTGATCCCCGCGGAGCTGGTCACCTCGTCCACCTATGTGGTCGAGGCGATGCGTGGCTACACACCGCCCAACGGCGTGCGGATCCACATCTCCGGGATCGACCTGGTGCGGGACGGAGCCGGCGACTTCCGGGTGCTCGAGGACAACGTGCGCACCCCCAGCGGCGTCAGCTACGTGCTCTCGAATCGGCGCGCGATGGCGCAGGGCTTCCCGGAGCTGTTCGCGCACCGGCCGGTGCGGCGGGTGGGCGAGTACCCGGGCCGGCTGCTCTCGGCGCTGCAGGCCGCCGCGCCGAACACCGCGGGGGAGGAGACCACCGTCGTGGTCCTGACCCCTGGCCGCTACAACAGCGCCTACTTCGAGCACTCCCTGCTGGCCCGCACCATGGGCGTGGATCTGGTCGAGGCGTCGGACCTGGTCGAACGGGGTGAGCGCATCTACATGCGCACCACCGCCGGACTGCGCCGCGTGGACGTGATCTACAAGCGCACCGACGACGACTTCCTGGACCCCGAGGTGTTCCGTCCCGACTCCGCGCTCGGAGTGCCGGGCCTGGTGCGCGCGATCCTCGCCGGCAACGTGGTGGTCGCCAACGCCATCGGCAACGGGATCGGCGACGACAAGCTCACCTACACCTATGTTCCCGACCTGATCCGCTACTACCTCTCCGAGGAGCCGATCCTGCCCAACGTCGACACCTGGCGGCTGGAGGAGCCCGACTCCCTGGCCGAGGTGCTCGACCGGCTCGACGAGCTGGTGGTCAAGCCGGTCGACGGCTCCGGAGGCAAGGGCATCGTGATCGGTCCCGCCGCCTCCCGCGAGGAGCTCGATGCGCTGCGGGAGCGGCTGCTCGCGGATCCGCGCGGCTGGATCGCCCAGCCCGTGGTCCAGCTCTCCACCATCCCCACCCTCGTCGAGGAGGGACCCGAGCCGCGTCACGTGGACCTGCGTCCCTTCGCTCTGAACAGCGGCGATGACGTCTGGGTGCTGCCCGGAGGGCTCACCCGGGTGGCCCTGCCGCGCGGTGAGATGATCGTGAACTCCTCCCGCGGCGGCGGGTCGAAGGACACCTGGGTGCTCGCCCCCGAGCGGACGACCGAAGGGTCTGCGCATCAGTCCCAGGCGCAGTCGCAGGCGCAGTCCCAGGAGTTCGAGGTGGAAGGGATCGAAGATCCGACGGATGACAGCTACGACGAGTTCGAGGACCCGCGTGAAGAGCAGATCGAGGAACGGGCACCCGAGCCCGACCCGGTGACCTCCGCGATCCCGATCATCGACGTCGAGGAGGCACCCCATGATGCTGAGTAGGATCGCCGACGCGATGTTCTGGATCGGCAGGTATGTCGAACGTGCGGACCAGACGGCCCGGATACTCGATGTGAAGCTGCAGTCGATCACCGAGGACACCCCGGAGGACTTCGCCGAGGCCTGCCGCGACGTCTACCAGATCTTCGGGCTCGAGCAGACCGACGAGTCCGACCACAGCGTGCAGCGGGTGCTGGACCGCCTGCTCACCGATCGAGGGAATCCGTCCTCGGTGGCCGGCGCGCTGCTGGCCGCCCGGGAGAACGCCCGGGGCGTGCGCGAGGTGCTCTCGACCGAGGTGTGGGAGTCGCTGAACACCACCACCCTGGGCCTGCCGCGCGGGGTGCGTCCCTCACGCATGCACGGCGCCTTCCAGTTCGCCAAGGACCGCTGTGCGGTGGTGAACGGACTGGTGGACTCCTCGATGACCCGTGACGAGGCATGGCTGTTCCTGCGGATCGGGCAGCTGCTCGAGCGGGTAGACATGCTGGCCCGCAACCTGCAGGATCACGACCTCGAGGATTCCTCGCCTGCCGCGACGGTGATGTTACTGCGCTCCTGCAGCGCGCACGAAGCCTATATCCGCTCCTACCGCGGGCGGGTCCGCGCCGCACGGGCGATCGAATTCCTGCTGCTGGACTCGATCTTCCCGCGCTCTGCGGTGCACTGCCTCGGGGAGATCGAGGAGGCGCTCGAGACCCTCGCGAAGCTGCACGGCAACAGCTTCGACCGGCTCGGCACCGCCGAGCCCGGCAGGCGGATCGTCGGCCGGGCGCTGGCGAGCCTGCGCTTCCGCTCCCTGGATGACATCGTCGAGAACTTCGACGAGGAGATGGAGCAGCTGCAGATGGTCACCGGCGCCGTCACGCGGACGCTCGGCGCGACCTACTTCCATCCCGCGCACTGAGGCGGCGGGCAGCACGTCCCCTGTGACCTCTGTCCGGGAGCACCGCGGGATCAGGGACGGGAGCGTTCCCCATGAGACGATGGGCCGATGCCCGGCGCGAGAGCGCCCGGCCCGTTATCGACGAGAGGACGTAAGCCGGTGACCCCGAAGATCGCGGCCGACGAGGCGCGGGACATCCTTCCCGCCTCGACCCCCCAGGAGCGGCTCCGCAACTTCTGCATCATCGCGCACATCGACCACGGCAAGTCCACGCTGGCCGACCGCATGCTGCAGATCACCGGGATCGTCAACTCCCGTGACATGCGCGCCCAGTACCTCGACCGGATGGACATCGAGCGCGAGCGCGGCATCACCGTGAAGAGCCAGGCTGTGCGCATGCCGTGGCAGGTCGACGGCGTGAACTACGCACTGAACATGATCGACACCCCCGGGCATGTGGACTTCACCTACGAGGTCTCCCGCTCGCTGGCAGCGTGTGAAGGCGCGATCCTGCTGGTCGACGCCGCGCAGGGCATCGAGGCGCAGACGCTCGCGAACCTCTACTTGGCGATGGAGAACGACCTCACCATCATCCCGGTGCTGAACAAGATCGACCTGCCCGGAGCGGACCCCGAGAAGTACGCCGCCGAGATCGGGCAGCTCGTCGGGGTGGAGCCCGATGACGTGCTGCGCGTCTCCGGCAAGACCGGGGTCGGCGTCGAGGACCTCCTGGACCACGTGGTCCGGACCCTCCCGGCCCCGCTGGGCGACCCCGAGGCCCCCTGCCGCGCGATGATCTTCGACTCCGTCTACGACACCTACCGCGGCGTGATCACCTACATACGCATGATCGACGGATCGCTGAAGTCCCGCGACCGCATCGACATGATGTCCACCGGAGCACACCACGAGCTGCTCGAGATCGGCGTGAGCTCCCCGGAGCCCCACCCCACTCAGGGCATCGGTCCCGGCGAGGTCGGCTACCTGATCACGGGCGTGAAGGACGTGCGCCAGTCGAAGGTCGGCGATACCATCACCACCTCGATCCGTGGTGCGACGGAGGCCCTCGAGGGCTACGCTGATCCCAAGCCGATGGTGTACTCGGGCTTGTTCCCGATCGACGGCTCCGACTACCCGGTGCTGCGCGACGCACTGGACAAGCTCAAGCTCAACGACGCCGCCCTGAACTACGAGCCGGAGACCTCCACGGCCCTCGGCTTCGGATTCCGGGTCGGCTTCCTGGGCCTGCTGCACCTGGAGATCATTCGCGAGCGCCTCGAGCGCGAGTTCAACCTCGAGCTGATCTCGACTGCCCCGAGCGTCGTCTACCACGTGGTCATGGAGGACGGCACCGAGATCGAGGTGCTCAACCCGTCGGACTTCCCGAGCGGCAAGGTCCGCGAGATCAGCGAGCCGATGACCAACGCCACGATCCTGGTCCCCAGCGAGTTCATCGGCGCCGTCATGGAGCTGTGCCAGTCGAAGCGCGGGAATCTCGGCGGCATGGACTATCTCAGCGAGGACCGTGTCGAGCTGCGCTATACGCTGCCGCTCGCGGAGATCATCTTCGACTTCTTCGATCAGCTGAAGTCCAAGACCCGCGGCTATGCCTCCCTTGACTACGACATCTCCGGCTCCCAGGTCGCAGATCTCGTCAAGGTCGACATCCTGCTGCAGGGTGAGCCGGTGGATGCGTTCAGTGCCATCGTGCACCGGGACAAGTCCTACAACTACGGCGTCGAGATGGCCGGGAAGCTGCAGAAGCTCATCCCGCGCCAGCAGTTCGAGGTGCCGATCCAGGCCGCCATCGGCGCCCGCATCATCGCCCGCGAGAACATCCGCGCGATGCGCAAGGACGTGCTGTCCAAGTGCTACGGCGGCGACATCTCCCGTAAGCGCAAGCTGCTGGAGAAGCAGAAGGAGGGCAAGAAGCGTATGAAGAACATCGGATCCGTCGAGGTCCCGCAGGAGGCCTTCATCGCCGCGCTCTCCTCCGACGAGGGCGATATGCCCAAGGACAGCAAGAAGAAGTGACCATGGAGACCGGACGCATCGCGGCGGTCTGCACCGTCGCCCAGCTGTTCCCGGTCGCGGCGAGCGGCCTGATGAGCGGCATCGACAAACGGCCGGTCGACGGGCCGGTGCGGCTGCTCACCCACGGGGTGCTCGGCGACGTCCAGGGCGATCGCGAGCACCACGGCGGGATCTTCAAGGCGGTCTACGCCTTCTCGCGGGAGACGCGTGCGGCCCACGCCGCCGAGCGCGAGCTCGACCTGCCCGACGGGTCTTTCGGGGAGAACCTCGTGACCACCGGGCAGGACACCGACGAGACGGTGATCGGAGAGCGCTGGAGAGTCGGCACCGCCGAGCTCGAGGCCACCTGCCCCCGCAACCCCTGCGGCACCTTCTCGGCCTGGATCGGGGACCGTCGCTGGGGCCGCCACTTCACCGCTGCAGGCCGCTGCGGTGCCTACTTCCGGGTGCTGGTGGAGGGCGAGACCTCCGCCGGTGACGGGATCGAGGTGCTCCATCGTCCAGAGCACGGGGTCACCGTCGGCGACGCCTTCCGCGGTCTCGACGCCGCGCGGGCCCGTGCGCTGCTGGACTGGGCCCGGGAGACCGACACCGTGTTGTACGACTCGCTCGTGGACAGCGCCCAGAATGCGCTGCGGCGCGCCGATCAGGACTCCGAGTTCCCGGACCGCCTGCGCTCCACCGGGCGAGGACTGGGATTGGGGATGGGCCTGTGAACCCGCTGTCCGTCTACATCCACGTCCCCTTCTGCGCCGTGCGCTGCGGGTACTGCGACTTCAACACCTACACCGCGACCGAGCTCGGCGGGGGCGGCTCCCAGGCCGAATACGCGCAGAACTCCATGCGTGAGATGGATCTGACCCTCGCCGCGGACCGCGAGGCCGGCTACGACTACGAGCAGGTCTCGACCGTCTTCTTCGGCGGCGGCACCCCGACCCTGCTGCCCGCTGATGACCTCGTCGCGATGCTCGACCATCTGCGCACGCTGATCCCGTTGGCCGAGGGCGCCGAGATCACCACCGAGGCGAACCCGGACTCCGTCACCCGGGCCTCGCTCTCGCGCCTCGCCGACGGGGGCATCACCCGCGTCTCGATCGGTATGCAGTCCGCGGTGCCCTCGGTGCTGGCCACGCTGGATCGCACCCACGACCCCGAGAAGGTCCCGCAGGCAGTGGCCTGGGCCCGCGAGGCCGGGTTGGATGTCAGCCTCGACCTCATCTACGGCACCCCGGGGGAGACCCTCGCCGACGTCGAGACGTCCGTGAAGGCAGCGCTGGCCTGCGGTGTCGACCATATGTCGGCGTACTCGCTGATCATCGAGGGCAACACCGCGATGGCACGGCAGCTGCGCCGCGGTGAGCTCGAAGCCCCCGATCCCGACGACATGGCCGACAAGTACGAGCTGGTCGATGACCTCGCACGCGCCGATGGGCTCTCCTGGTACGAGGTCTCCAATTGGGCCCGCACTGAGCAGCAGCGCTCCCGCCACAACCTCGCCTACTGGCGCGGCACCGACTGGTGGGGGATCGGCCCCGGCGCGCACCGCCACCGAGACGGGCTGCGCTCCTGGAACGTGAAGCACCCCAGCCGCTACGCCCGGATGCTCGCCGCGGGCGAGATGCCGGTGGCGGACTCCGAGCTGGTCGCCGCCGAGGACCGGCTGGTCGAGAGGATCATGCTCGAGCTGCGGATCGCCGACGGGCTCGCCGTCGAGGTGGTCCCCGCAGAGCGTCGGGAGATGCTCGCCGTGCACCGTGATCGTGGCCATCTCGACGCCGATGCCCTTGCCGCCGGACGAGCGGTCCTGACCCGGCAGGGGCGGCTGCTGGCCGATGCCGTCATCCGGGACCTGGTGCCCTGAGACGCTTTCGGGGCAGACTGCGGGAATGACTCCGTCAGCGAAGCCCACCACGGTCGACGAGTACATCGCGGCGTTCGACGGCCCGGCTCGCGCCCGCCTGCACGAGCTGCGGGCGCTGGCTCAGGAGGCCGTGCCCGAGGCGAGCGAGGCCCTCAAGTGGGGCTCTCCCGCGTACCTGCATCCACGGGGCACGATCCTGTTCGTCTGCAGCGCCCACCGTCATCACGCGAACTTCACGGTCACCCCCAGCACTCGGGAGGCCTTCGCGGCGGAGCTCACCGCGTACGAGACCGGCAAGGGGAGCGTCAAGCTGCCCTATACGACGCCGGTGCCCACGGACCTGCTGCGACGGATGATCGCCCACCGCGTCCGCGAGTTCGAGCACGACGGCGTGAACTGGATGTGAGGGCAGCGGAAGAGCCCCCGGGATCGTGGGATCCCGAGGGCTCTCGTGCTCATGGTGCAGTGGACGCCGGGCCGGTCACTTCACCAGGCGGAGGTTGAACGGGTAGGCCCAGTACTCGCCCTGGTTGGCCTTGACCGCGCCGACGATCGAGAACACCAGCTGAAGAAGTGCGGGGAGCCCGACCAGCGGGTACAGGATCGAGCCGACGCCGAGAGTGAAGATGGTCAGGATCGTGATCACGATGGTGAGGGCAACCTGAGCGATGAGCACGGCGATCGCGCCGTTGAGCGCTTCGGTGGCGTGGAAGCGCACGAAGCGATCGCGGTCCTTGTACATCAGGAAGATGATCAGCGGGCCGACCCAGCCGAGGAAGCCCCAGCTGATCACGTGCCCGAGGACCACGGCGAGCTGCGAGAACATCCCCCACATGCGGGAGTCGGAGCGATTCAGCGGCTGACCGCTCAGGGGCCCCTCGTAGACACCCTTGGTGCCGGGAGCCGGCTGGTCCGTCTGCTCCCCGCCCGGCGCCCCACCCGGTGCGCCACCCTGCGCGCGATATGCGCTGTGGCCCGCAGGAGCGGGAGCCGGCGCGGCGAGATGGGGGGCCTGCGCCGCGGGCTCACCGGCGCTCGGCGGCGACGGGACGCGAGAGGCGTCGGGACCGTAGGCGAAGGGGTCGTGCGGATGCAGCGAGGGATCCGAGGTGGGGGCGGCCTGCTCGGCGGGGGTGCCGGGCTCGATGCCGAACGGATCATGCGGATGCGGAGTCTGGCTCATGGTTCCTTCTTCGGGACGGGCCGGCTCTCACGCCGGCGACGGGCTGATGCAGCCAGCCTATAGAGCATCGCCTGCGGCGTCCGCGTGGCGTGCCGCCGTATCGACCGGGGGTTAACCCCCAGTCAGGAGTGGTCCACGGTCACGAAGTCGATGAGCTCCTCGATGCGGCCCGAGAGCGTCGGCTCGACGTCGGCGTAGGAGCGGACGGTCGACAGGATCCGCTTCCAGCCGAGTCCGATATCGGACTTGTCCGCATGGGGCCAGCCGAGCGCGGCGAGGGAGCCGACCTTGATGTCGGTGCCCTTGGGGATGTGCGGCCATGCCGTGAGCCCCACCCGGGCGGGTTTGACCGCCTGCCAGACATCGACGTACGGGTGTCCGACCACCGTGACATTGCCTCGGGCGCCAGGCAGCGCCATGACCTCGGCGGCGATGCGGGACTCCTTCGAACCCTTCACAAGATGATCCACGAGGATCCCGAGCCGGCGCCCGGGAGAAGGTCCGAACTCACGCACGCGCTCGGCGAGGTTGTCCGCGCCCTCGAGCTGTTCGACGACGATGCCCTCGATGCGCAGGTCGTGGCCCCACACCTTCTGCACCAGCTCCGCATCATGGGTGCCCTCGACCCAGATCCGGGAGGCGCGGGCGGTGCGTGCCTTCGCCCCTTCGACGAAGACGGACCCGGAGGCGGAGCGCCGGCGCACGGGTGCGGAGGCAGTCGCGACGGCGCGGGTGAGCACCACGGGCTGTCCATCGATCATGAAGCCGGGGCCCAGTGGGAACGTCCGGCGGACGCCGCGGCCGTCCTCCAGCTCGACCACGAGCTCTCCGGCGATCTTCTCCACGCGGGTCACCGCGCCGGTGAACCCCGTGGAGGCCTCCTCGGCGACCAGGCCCCGCTGAGCGGGGACCTCGCGGGCCACGGGACGGCGACGATGATGGGCGGGCGGACCGGAGGACAGCACGTCGCGGCCGTACCGGTCGGGGAAGTCAGCAGGCACGCGCGACACCGTACACCCGTGGCGAACGCCTCCCCGCGCAGCGCGCCGGGGCGCGTAGGATTGGCACCTGGCATGAGAGAGTGCCAAATGAGAGACCACGACTTTGGACGCACGCAGCGCAGGAGGTGAGCGAGACGGACGCCCGCAAGCTCCAGATCCTCGGCGCGATCGTCGAGGACTACGTCTCCACCCGCGAGCCCGTCGGCTCCAAGTCGCTCCTGGAACGCCACGAGCTCGGGGTCTCCGCTGCGACAGTGCGCAACGACATGTCGCTGCTCGAGGAGGAGGGGCTGATCCATCAGCCGCATACCTCGGCGGGGCGTGTCCCCACCGACAAGGGCTACCGCACCTTCGTCGACCACGTCGCCACCATCAAGCCGCTCTCCGCCCCCGAACGCCGGGCGATCCGTACGCTGCTCGAGGACTCGGGCGATGTCGAGGAGCTGCTGGCTCGGACCGTGCGGGTGCTGGCGCAGCTCACCCAGCAGGTCGCGATGGTGCAGTACCCGGCCCGCAGGCAGGCCCGGATCCGGCATGTCGAACTGGTCAAGGTCGCCGACTCCCTGCTGCTGGTGGTGCTGATCACCGAGTCCGGCCGGGTGGATCAGCGCACCGTGCCTATCAACGCCGGCAAACCTGCCGAGTACTACGCGGTGCTGCGCGACCAGCTCAATCGTGTCGTCGCAGGCCGCGAGGTCACCGACCTCGCCACGCCGCTGGAGGACTTCCTCGAAGCGCTCACGCCCCCGGAGCGACCGGCCGCCGCCGAGGTGTCCGAGGCTCTCGCCGCGCTCGCAGCGACTCGTGCCGAGGGCCGGATCATGATGGCCGGCACCGCGAACATCGCGCGATCGGCTGAGGACTTCGCCCGTGACGTCGAGCCGTTGCTGGACGTGCTCGAGGAGCAGCTGGTGCTGCTGCGCCTGTTCACCGAGATGCACGCCTCGCCGGGCGCCGTCGAGGTGCGCATCGGGACCGAGCTCCAGGACCGGGCGCTGCATCAGGCCGCGGTCGTCGGCGCCGGGTACGGTGTCGGCTCGCATGTCGCGATCCTGGGACCCAGCCGGATGGATTACGTCACCGGCATCTCGACCGTCCAGGCCATCGCCCGTTACGTCTCCCGCTTTCTCGAATAGCCTCGGGCGGGCTCCGCGGGCTCACCCCCGCCCGGCCGCCCATGCCACTCGACGCCCCGTGCCCGCCGCCCGCGGCACCGACTCCCCGGTAAGGACCCCACTGCAGTGAACGACGATTACTACGACCTCCTCGGCGTCTCCCGCGAAGCGACGACTGATGAGATCAAGAAGGCGTACCGCAAGCTCGCCCGCACGCTCCACCCGGACGTCAATCCGGACCCCGAGGCGGCCGAGAAGTTCAAGCGGGTCTCCCAGGCCTACGAGACCCTCTCCCATGCGGACAAGCGCCGGCAGTACGACATGGGTGGCGGCCCGGGCATGGGCGGCTTCCCCGGTGGCGGCGGTGGCGGCTTCGACTTCAACGACATCTTCGACATGTTCGCCGGCGCCTCCGGCATGCGCGGCCGCAACCAGGGCCCCGTGCCCCGCCAGCGACGTGGCGGAGATGTGCTGCGCCGTGTGAAGATCGACCTGCGTGACGTGGTCTTCGGCACCGAGGAGAAGGTCACCTTCCGCACCGCAGTGCTGTGCGAGCGCTGCACCGGTTCCTGCTGCGAGCCCGGCACCAGCCCCACCCGCTGCACCGCCTGCAACGGCTCCGGCCACGTCCAGCGCGTCGCCCAGTCGCTGCTGGGCCAGATGGTCACCATGGCACCCTGCCCCACCTGCGAGGGCCACGGCGATGTGATCGAGAGCCCCTGCACCGGCTGCTCCGGTCATGGCCGCACCGCCTCCGAGCGCACGGTGACCGTGCGGATCCCCTCCGGTGTCGAGAACGGCACTCGGATCCAGCTGCGCGGAGAGGGCGAGACGGGCGAGGCGGGCGGGCCCTCCGGCGACCTCTTCGTCGAGCTGGCCGTCACCGACCACGAGATGTTCGAGCGGTCGGGCGACGACCTGGTCACCACGATCGCGGTCCCCATGACCACCGCCGCGCTCGGCGCCACCATCCCGCTGGATACCTTCGACGGCCCTCAGGATCTCGATGTGCGCCCCGGCTCGCAGCCCGGTGAGGAGATCGTCCTGAAGGGGCTCGGCGTCACCCCGCTGCGCCGCGAACGCCGCGGTGACATCCGCGTGGTGCTCGATGTGGATGTCCCCACCTCGCTCACCGAGGAGGAGCGGGATCTGCTCCAGCAGCTCGCCGCGCTGCGCGGCGACGAGACCACACGCCGCACCAAGGGCCACGGCCCGTTCGCGAAGCTCCGCGAGCGCCTGCGCGACTTCTGAGACCGACGGGAGAGCACCTGATGCCCACCACGCCGCCGAGCTTCCTGATCCTCGACGACACCCTGGCCGCCGTCGTCGCGGGCGATGCCCTGGTACTGGCGGGCGACGAGGGCCGACACGCCGCGAAGGTGGCGCGGATCGGCGTGGGGGAGCAGGTGCTGCTCACCGACGCCCCCGGCCGTCAGGTCCTCGCCGAGGTGACCGCCGCCCGCAAGGAGGCGCTGGACCTGTGCCTTCTCGCGGACCCCTCACCGGCCGTGCAGCGCCTGCCTCGCCTCACCCTGGTGCAGGCCCTGGCCACCGGCGGGCGCGACGAGCAGGCCGTGGAATCGGCCACCGAGCTCGGGGTCGACCGGGTGGTGCCGTGGATCGCGCGGCGCTCGGTGTCCGTCTGGCGCGGGGAGAAGCTGCGTAAGGGACGCACCAAGTGGGAGGCGACCGTGCGCGCTGCGGTCAAGCAGTGCCGTCGGCCCGGCATCCCCGCGGTCGGCGAGCCCGTGACCACGCCGCAGCTGGTCGCTGACCTGCGAGGACGAGAGGTCGAGGGGACGCTGGTGCTGGTGCTCCACGAGCAGGAGTCCGTGGGCCTGATGAGCCTCGCCGAGGATCTGCGCTCCGCGAGCGAGGACGGTCTCGAGGAGATCCTCGTGATCGTCGGCCCCGAGGGCGGCATCGATCCTGAGGAGCTCGCTCAGCTGCGCGAGACCGGCGCCCGCTCTGTGCTGCTCGGTCCCGAGGTGCTGCGCTCCTCGACCGCCGGCCCCGCCGCGATCGCTGTGCTCAGCGCCCTGGTGGGGCGCTGGGGCTGAGGCCTCACCTGCGGTCCGCCGCCGTCGGCGGGGTCGCAGGATCCATCAACCAGGCCGGCATCAGTACGGTCAGGTGCGCCATCACATCGTCCACCGTCGCCTCGAGCTCCCCGCGCACCCACATGCCGAGCAGGTGCGTGTATGCGGCAGCGAGGGCGGAGCTGATGGCCTCGGCGCTGATCCCCTCCGGCGGCGTGGCGACCTTCTCCAGCCGCGCCTGCAGTGCATCGGCCATCACGCGGGAGACCCGCCGACGCACCTCGGCGCCGGTGGGGAGCTCGAAGATCGTGGCGTAGAGCTCGCGATGCTGGTCCACGTACTCGGCGAAACGGCGGAAGGACTCCTGCTGCGCGTCCGGCTCGCTCCAGTGCTCAGGACCCTCGAGAGCTCGCTGCTGCCAGCTCGCGACCTCGGCGAGCGCCTGCTCGTGGATCATCACGATCACATCGTCGAGGTCGGCGAAATGCGTGTAGAACGTCGGACGGCTGACGCCCGCCTCCCGCACCACGGCGCTGACCGTCAGAGGCTTGCCGGCGGTGCTGAGCGACACCACGGCGGAGGCGATAGCGCTGCGCGTGGTCGTGGCACGTCCCACGGTCGAGGCGCGACGTCCCTCCCGCAGCCGGCGCATGGTCCCTGCGGCGATGTCGCCGTCGGCCATCCCGGAACGTGCGCGGGAGACGTGCACAGGCTCGGCGGGCTCGGAGGCGTCGGCCGCGGAAGCAGTGGTCATCCCTCGAGCTTAGGCACCTCAACCCTTTGACCTCCACCCCGCGCCGAACAGTTCTGTGCGTTGGGCGCCGCCACCGGCCACGAACGGCAACCCCTCGCACCGGGAATAGACGGGTGACTATTCTTGTTGGATGGGGCAAGCCCCCAATTTTTCGACGGAACAGTGAGGTATCCCAGATGACGACGATCCCCCAGGACTACGACTACGTGGTGGTCGGCGGCGGGTCCGCCGGAGCCATCGTGGCGGCGCGGCTCGCCTAGGACCCGGACAGCCGCGTGCTCGTCCTCGAGGCCGGCCCCGAGAACACCAGCTATTGGTCGCGCGTGCCCCTGGGCTTCGCGAAGATCCTCTTCAAGCCGAAGTTCATGTGGCTGGACTGGACCACGCAGCCGGACGAATCGCTCGGAGGGACCGTCTACGCCCTGCCCCACGAGAAGCTGCTGGGAGGCTCCAGCGCGATCAACGGCATGGTGCACGTGCGCGGCAACCCCTCCGACTACGACGCGTGGGCCGACAGCGGCGCCACCGGCTGGGACTACCGCTCCCTGCTGCCCTACTTCAAGAAGTCCGAGACGGACCACCGCGGGGCCACCGAGTTCCACGGCGGCGACGGGCCGTTCCGGGTCGAGCGCGCCCGCTGGCAGAACCCCCTGGCCGACGCCTTCATCGAGACGGCGGCGACCGTGCTGGACATCGGGAAGAACGACGACTTCAACCGCGACCGCATCGAGGGCGCGGGCTACTGGGATCTGGAGACCTGGAACGGGAAGCGGTCCAGCACCGACCTCGCCTACCTCAAGCCGATGCGCAAGCAGCCGAACCTCGAGATCACCACCGAGGCCACCGTCACCGGGATCGACTTCGA
Organism: Brachybacterium sp.; assembly: GCF_052095815.1. Lineage (NCBI taxonomy): Bacteria > Bacillati > Actinomycetota > Actinomycetes > Micrococcales > Dermabacteraceae > Brachybacterium > Brachybacterium sp. The sequence continues at coordinate 55,473 of NZ_JBQDLF010000001.1, forward strand.
CGGCAAGCGCGCCACCGGTGTGCGCTATCGCAAGGATGGTCACGAGTTCCAGGTCTCCGCACGGCGGGACGTGATCCTCAGCGCCGGGGCTCTGCACACCCCGCAGCTGCTCCAGGTCAGCGGCGTGGGCCCCGGAGCCCTGCTGCAGCAGCACGGGATCGACGTCGTCCACGACCTGCCGGGCGTCGGCGAGAACCTCATGGACCACGTCCAGTACGGCATCAAGTTCCGCACCAGCAGCCCGTACACGTTCAACAACGCCGCCGGGACGCTCGTGAAGCAGGGCCTGCAGGGGATGAAGCACTACCTGCTTCCCCGCAACGGACCGCTGAACATCGGCGCCTCGCTCGCGGGCGCGTTTCTCCGCACCGGCGAGCAGGCGCAGGACCCGGACCTCCAGCTGCACTTCCTGCCCTTCATGCCGGGCGAGAAGGGCTGGGACCTCGCGGACTTCTCGGGCTTCCGCCTCGGGATGTACCAGGGCCGCCCGCACTCGCGCGGCCACGCACGCATCTCCGGGCCCAGCGTGGACGATCAGCCCGACTTCGTGTTCAACCATCTCTCCGACGAGCGCGACGTCGCCGTCGCGGTCGCAGGACTGCGCGCCGCGATGAAGGTCGGCGCGGCGATGCCGTCCGAATTCGAGGTCGAGCAGATCGACCCGGGCATGAACCCGAGCGACGAGGAGCTGGTGACGTGGCTGAAGGCGAACTCCGACACCGCCTTCCACTTCGCCGGCACCGCACGCATGGGCACCGACGAGCAGGCCGTCGTGGATCCGACCACCATGCGGGTGCGGGGCATCGACGGGCTGCGCGTGGTCGACGCCTCTGTCATGCCCGGTGAGGTCACCGCCAACATCCACCCGGCGGTCATTGCGATCGCCGAGAAGGCCGCGGACCTCATCAAGCAGAGCCGCTGACGCAGACGTCAGCGATGTAGGTGCGGCCCCGGCGGTGACGAGAGCATCGCCGGGGCCGGTCCGGTCTGCCTGGTCCGGTCTGGTCTGCTCGTTCCGCTCAGCCGGCCCGCCCGGCCGCCCGCCGCGCCGATAGCGGAACGCCGAGAACACTGATTCCGTTCAGAAATGCGTGGAATCAGTGTTCTCGGCGTTCATGGTCCGGCGTGTCCCGAGCGATCCGGGACGTTTCCGACGGTCCGGCGCGTCCCGGGCGTCCGGCGTGTCCCAGGGAGCTTCCGATGGCCCGGCGTGTCCCGGGGGGTTTCCGGTGGTCCGACGTGTCCCGGTCTCCCGGTCGCACGGAACGCTCGCGGAAGGGTCAGCCGACGTTCGAGAGCGCGCGCTGAGTGATCGCGTTGAGATGCTCACCGAGCGCGGCGGTCTTCTCCTCGGCGACGAACAGCTCGCCCTCGACGGAGAGGTCCTCGCGGAAGCCCAGGCCGATCGAGCCGACGACGTCCGCGCCCAGGCGGGTCATCAGGGTCTCCAGCACCGGCAGCACCTCGCTGGCCGAGGCCCAGCCGTAGCCGACCAGGAGGGTGGGAAGGTCGCTCCACTCCTCATAGAGGAAGTCGATCGCGTTCTTCAGGGCCCCGGGGTAGGAGCCGTTGTACTGCGGGGTGAGGATCACCAGGGCGTCGAGGGCGTCGATCCGCTCGCCCCAGGAGCGGGAGTGGTCCGTCTCCTTGGGCAGGCCGGCCTTGGGGCTGCTCGTGCCGTCGAAGGCAGGCAGCGCGACCTCGCGCAGGTCGATCAGGTCCACGACGACCCCGGCGGGAGCGGCGTCGCGGACCCAGCGGGCGACGTGGTCCCCCACACGGTTCGGGCGAGCACTGGCGACGATGATTCCAAGTTTTGTCATAGTGATTAAAACTTCTCATAGATCTGAGGCGTTCCTCAAACAGAGGTGGCCTTCCTCGCTCCCGTAGACTCCGGGGCATGGGAAACAGCCTCACCGAGCACGTCACGCAGCGTCATGATCCGGACTGCATCTTCTGCAGGATCGTCGCCGGCGAGATCCCCTCCGAGCGGGTCCATGAGGACGATCAGGTGATCGCCTTCAAGGATCTGCATCCGCAGGCCCCGGTGCATGTGCTGGTGGTGCCGCGGGAGCATCGTCGCGATGTGACCGAGCTCGTCGAGGATCCGGCGCTGCTCGCCCACACCGCGCAGGTTGCTGCGCAGGTGGCCGCGGAGCAGGGCGATGGCGACTTCCGACTCATCTTCAACACCGGTGCGAGCGCCGGCCAGACCGTCTTCCACGTGCATGCGCACGTCCTGGCGGGCGGGAAGCTCGCAGAAGGAGAACTGTGACAGACGCCCTCGACCCGGCCCCCGGACGCCCTCCCGAGGTGCGTGAGCGGAAGCTGGCGATCCCCGATCACCTGAGCCCCTTCCAGGTGCTCGGGGAGAACGATCAGGCATTGGCGGCCCTCGAGGACGCGATCCCCGACACCGATGTGCACGTGCGCGGGCACCAGGTGACGCTGCGCGGCACGGAAGAGGCGCTGCGTCGGGGCGAGCAGATCATGCGCTCGATCATCGACCTGGCCGGCACCGGGCAGGCGGTCACCGCCGAGGCGGTGCAGCGCGCCGCGAACCTCTACGGCGATGAGCGCGCCAGCGGGAAGAAGCTCGAGCAGGTCCTCTCCCGCACGATCCTCTCCTCACGCGGCCGCACCATCCGGCCCAAGACGATGGGCCAGAAGACCTACATCGAGGCGATCGAATCCTCGACCATCACCTTCGGGATCGGTCCTGCCGGCACCGGCAAGACCTACCTCGCCGTCGCGATGGCGGTGCAGAAGCTGCTCAGCAAGCAGGTGGACCGCATCATCCTCACCCGGCCCGCCGTCGAGGCGGGGGAGCGGCTGGGCTTCCTGCCCGGGAGCCTGAACGAGAAGATCGACCCGTACCTGCGCCCGCTGTACGACGCTCTGCACGACATGCTGGACCCGGAATCGATCCCGCGCCTGATGAGCGCCGGCACCATCGAGGTCGCACCGCTTGCCTATATGCGCGGCCGCACTCTGAACGATGCCTTCATCATCCTCGACGAGGCCCAGAACACCACGCCTGAGCAGATGAAGATGTTCCTGACCAGGCTCGGCTTCAACTCCACCATGGTCATCACCGGCGATGTCACCCAGGGCGACCTTCCGGGCGGCCAGAAGAGCGGGCTGAAGGTCGTCGAGCAGGTGCTCTCGGGCATCGAGGACATCTCCTTCTGCCGCCTGTCCTCCCGGGACGTCGTGCGCCACAGTCTGGTCAGCGAGATCGTCGAAGCCTACGGGCGCTGGGAGATCCAACCCGGGGGCACCCGAGACCCCCGCCACCGAACCCACAAGGGGAACTGAGCATGACCATCGAGATCCGCAACGAGACCACGGCGGTCGTGGATGAGCGCGAGTTCGTCGACCTCTCCCGCTTCGTGTTCGAGGCGATGCACCTGCATCCGGCCACCGAGATGTCGATCCTGTTCGTCGACGAGGACGCGATGGAGAAGCTCCACGTGCAGTGGCTGGATCTGCCCGGCCCCACCGACGTGATGAGCTTCCCGATGGACGAGCTCATCCCCGGCAGCCCCGAGCACCCGGCGCCCGAGGGGCTGCTGGGAGACGTGGTGCTATGCCCGTCGGTCGCCACCAAGCAGGCTGCCGAGGCCGGCCACAGCGCTGTCGAGGAGATGCTGCTGCTGACCGTGCACTCGATCCTGCACCTGCTGGGCTACGACCACATGGAGGAGGATGAGCGCACCGTGATGTTCGACCTCCAGCGCAAGCTCCTGCTCACCTTCCTCGCCTCACGGCCCGCGCGCTGACCGCCCGGCCCATGACTCTGCCGAAACCTAGGCCCGGGTCCGTCCTATGCTGACCCTCGCCCTGTTCGTCCTGATCCCGCTGATCGTCGCCTCCGGGGTGGTGGCCGCCATGCTCACGGCGGTCGATGCGGCCCAGCTGTCCGTCTCCCGCGGCGTGCTGGAGAAGGCGCTGTCCTCCCGTCCCGAGTCCGTGCGTGCGCGGGTGCTCGCCCACCGGGAGGACGCCGCTCGTACCCTGGCCTCGGTGTCGCTGGGCCGGATGCTCGCCGAGACGGTGATGGTCGCCTCCGTGGCCGGGGTGACCGTGGCCGTCCGCGACCACCTGGGCCACCCGGGCCTGTTGCTGCCCGGGATCGCGACCGTGGTCGTCGCCGGACTGCTGGTGCTGATCGTGCTCGCGATCTCACCGCGGACCATCGGTCGCAGCCGCCCTGAGTCCGTGCTGATCTCCAACCGCTGGCTGGTCACCCTGGTGCGGGGGCTGCTATGGGTCCCCTCCGGGGCGCTGACGAGCGTCGGCGCCTCACTCGCGGCCCGTTCGGGCGGAGCGGAGACGCCCGAGGACGGCGTCGAGAAGGCGCGCAAGAACGTCGATCGTGCGCTCGAGGACGAGCACGTGCGCGACGGCGAGCGGGACATGATCCAGGGCGTCTTCGACCTGCGCGAGACCATGGTGCGCGAGCTGATGGTGCCGCGGCCCGACATGGTCACGCTCAGCGCGGACTCGAGCGCCGAGACGGCGATGCGGCTGTTCGTGCGCTCCGGCTACTCCCGCATCCCGGTGATCGGCGACAGCGTCGATGATCTCCGCGGAATGCTGTACGTCAAGGACGTGATGCGGGCGATCCACTCACCCTGGGACGCGAGCCCCGAGCGGCCGGTGCACGAGATCATGCGCGCGGCGCGCTTCGCCCCGGAGTTCGTCGCGGCCGACGAGGTGCTCGCGCAGATGCAGACCAGCCATGTGCACATCACGGTGCTGGTCGACGAGTACGGAGGCGTGGCAGGCATCGTGACCATCGAGGACATCCTCGAGGAGATCGTGGGCGAGATCGCCGATGAGCACGACCGTGCCGAGCCCGAGATCCAGGACCTCGGCGAGGGCCGCTACCGGGTCCCCGCCCGGGCCGGCCTCTCGGAGGTCGGGGATCTGTTCGACCTCGAGCTCGACGACGATGACATCGACAGCGTGGGCGGCCTGCTGGCCAAGGCGACCGGGCGGGTGCCGATCCCCGGCTCCCAGGCCATCGCGCTCGGGCTCGAGCTGGAGGGGGAGAGAACCGCGGGCCGCCGCAAGCGGCTCTCCACCGTGCTGGTGCGCAGAGCTCCGCAGGACGAGGACCACGAAGACACCGACCAGGAGGACGACTATGACCGCTGACCAGGACCCCAACCCCGACACCACCGAGGATTCCGTCGCGGAGCCCGTGCACCGCTCCGGTTTCGTCGCCCTGGTGGGCCGGCCCAACGTCGGGAAGTCCACGCTGACCAATGCGCTGGTGGGCGAGAAGGTCGCGATCACCTCGAGCAAGCCGCAGACGACCCGCCGCGCGATCCGCGGCATCGTCACCCGCGACGACGCCCAGATCATCCTGGTGGACACCCCCGGTGTGCACCGCCCTCGCACCCTGCTGGGCGAGCGGCTGAACGACCTGGTCCGTGAGACCCTCAGCGAGGTGGATGTGGTGGGCTTCTGCCTGCCCGCAGATCAGAAGATCGGCCCTGGTGACCGCTTCATCTGCGAGGATCTGGTCGAGCTCCGCACTGGTCGGCGCGGCCCGCGGGTCGTCGCCGTCGTCACCAAGACGGACCTGGTGACCCGGGACCGTCTGGCCGAGCACCTCATGGCCGTGGACCAGATGATGGATTTCGACGAGATCGTGCCGATCTCCGCCGTCAAGGGAGACCAGATCGACGTGCTGCTCGAGGTGATCACCCGCCAGCTCCCCGAGGGGCCGCAGCTCTACCCGGATGACCAGCTCACCGAGGAGTCCCGCGATGATCGCATCTCCGAGCTGATCCGCGAGGCCGCCCTCGAGGGTGTCCGCGACGAGCTCCCGCACTCGATCGCGGTGGTCATCGAAGAGGTCGTCGAGGTGGATCCCGACGGCGATGCCTTCACCCCGGTCGAACCCGGCACCGGACGTCTCGTGGTCCGAGCGTCCCTGTTCGTCGAGCGTGACAGCCAGAAGGGGATCATCATCGGCAAGGGTGGCTCCCGCCTGAAGGAGGTCGGCTCCCAGGCCCGCGCCGAGATCAACCACCTGATCGGCCGCAAGGTGCACCTGGACCTCCGGGTCAAGGTCGCCAAGGAGTGGCAGCGCGACCCCAAGCAGCTGGGCCGCCTCGGGTTCTGACGCCAGCTGGAACCGGGACCGTCATCGCTGCCCGGTGTTCGCATGGTGAGAGGTCCCGAACCGCCGGTCAGACGGTGCTAACGTGAGGCTCATGCGTGGATCGCTGCTTCTGCTTCGCCGCCGCGACGGGTCCTGAACCGCCGGGAACCCGCCGCGGCTGACGTGCTGTCCGGCGACCGGTACCCCAGCGAGAAGGACCTCCAGATGACTGACTCCACGATCACCTCCACCCCCGCCGCACGCGGCACCGTCGCTCCCGTCGCGGCAGAGGGCGACCCGTCGGCCCCCGTCGTCGGCCCCACCGGCGACGCACCCCAGCAGCCGTCGGGCATGCCGACCCACAAGTACCTGCCCTTCCATGAGCAGATCCAGGTCGAGCTGCCGGACCGCACCTGGCCCGCCCGTCGCATCTCGCGCGCGCCTCGCTGGTGCGCGGTGGACCTGCGCGACGGCAACCAGGCCCTCATCGACCCGATGAACGCCGAGCGCAAGCTGCGGATGTTCGAGCTGCTGGTCCAGATGGGCTACAAGGAGATCGAGGTCGGCTTCCCCTCTGCCTCGAAGACCGACTTCGACTTCGTGCGCAGCCTCATCGAGGAGGACCGCATCCCCGAGGACGTCTCGATCCAGGTCCTCACCCAGTCCCGCGAGCACCTCATCGAGCGCACCTACCAGGCGATCGCCGGGGCGAAGCGCGCGGTGGTTCACCTTTACAACTCCACCTCCGTGGTCCAGCGCGACGTGGTCTTCCGCGCCGACGAGGACGCTGTCCTCGACATCGCCGTGCAGGGTGCGCTGCTGTGCAAGAAGTACGAGGAGACCATCCCGGACACCCAGGTCACCTACCAGTACTCCCCGGAGTCCTACACCGGCACCGAGCTCGAGTACGCGCTGCGCGTATGTAACGCCGTGATCGAGGTCTTCCAGCCCACGCCCCAGGACAAGATGATCGTCAACCTGCCGGCGACGGTGGAGATGGCCACCCCGAACGTCTACGCAGACTCGATCGAGTGGATGCACCGGAACCTGGACCGCCGCGACTCGCTCGTGCTCTCCCTGCACCCCCACAACGACCGCGGCACCGGTGTCGCCGCCGCAGAGCTCGGCTACCTGGCCGGCGCGGACCGCATCGAGGGCTGCCTCTTCGGCAATGGTGAGCGCACCGGCAACGTGGACCTGGTGACCCTGGGCCTGAACCTGTTCAGCCAGGGCATCGATCCGCAGATCGACTTCTCCGACCTCGGCGAGGTGCGCCGCACCGTCGAGCACTGCAACCAGATGCCGGTGCCCGAGCGCAGCCCCTACGGCGGCGACCTCGTGTTCACCGCCTTCTCCGGCTCCCACCAGGACGCCATCAAGAAGGGCCTGGAGCGCATGGAGGTCGACGCCGAGAAGGCCGGCAAGGATGTCGATGATCTGGTGTGGCGGGTCCCGTACCTGCCGATCGACCCGATGGACGTGGGCCGCTCCTATGAAGCGGTGATCCGCGTGAACTCGCAGTCCGGCAAGGGCGGGATGGCCTATCTGCTGCGCACCGAGCACGGCCTGGACCTGCCGCGCCGTCTGCAGATCGAATTCTCCGGCATCGTCCAGGAGCGCACCGACTCCGACGGCGGCGAGGTCAGCCCCGAGCAGCTCTGGGATGCCTTCACCGACGAGTACCTGCCCTCCCGCGACGAGTCGCGCCAGTGGGGCCACTACGGCTTCCGCGACGTGCACCAGGAGTCCACCGGCGAGGGCTCGGACCGCATCACCGCCACGCTCGTGGTCGACGGCGAGGAGCACCAGGTCACCGGCATCGGCAACGGCCCGCTGGACGGCTTCGTCAAGGCCCTCGCCGAGCGGAAGATCGACGTGCGCATCCTCGACTATGCCGAGCACGCACTCACTGAAGGTGACGACTCGCTGGCCGCCTCCTACATCGAGTGCGAGATCGGCGACCGGATCTTCTGGGGCGTCGGCATCGACGGCTCGATCACCCGCGCCTCCCTCGAGGCGATCACCTCGGCGCTGAACCGGGCGCACCGCGCCCGCGCCTGAGAGTGCGGTCCGCGACCGCGCCGCGGCCCGCCATGCCGTGAGAGGTGCCAGCTGACCGGCGCCCTTCACGACCTGGCGGGCATCACCGGGCAGATCAGCTGCGTGGGCCTGGCTCCTCCCGGCCCGACTCGTCGACCGCGTCGGACCAGGGGAGATCCCGCGGCTCGTACTGCCGCAGCTCCTCCTCGGTGAGCATCGGCATCTCGCCGGTGACCGTCGCATGGGTGGGCGTGGGCAGATCCCAGCCGGGCGACTCATCGGCGGGCTGCGGCTGATCCGGCGAGGTGCTGCGTGCGGTGAGCGTGACTCCGGCGCTCGCGGCGACCACCAGCACGGCGGCGGTCATCCGCAGCGGCGTCGCGTCCTGACCGATCAGCAGCACGCCGGCGAGCAGCGCGACCACCGGCTCGAGGCTCAGCATGATCCCGAAGACGTGCCGGGGCAGGCGCCGCAGCGCCCCGAGCTCGAGGGTGTACGGCAGCACGGAGGCGAGCAGCGCGGTGCCCGCTGCGAGGCCGAGCAGGCGCAGGTCCATCACACCCGTGACAGCGCCCTCGGCGCCGAGCGGCAGGATGGCGAGGGCACCGACAGCCATCGCGACGGCGAGGCCGTCCTGCCCGGGGACCAGCTGCCCCACCTTCGCGCTGGAGAGCACGTACAGGCCCCAGAACACGGCGGCGACGAGGGCGAAGAGCACGCCGAGGAGGTCCAGGGACGCCGCGCCGGTGAAGGACTCCACGCCGAACAGGCCCACTCCGCCGAGGGCCAGCAGCACCCACAGCAGGTCGGTGCGGCGCGTGGAGAGCACCGCGGCGACGGTCAGCGGTCCGAGGAACTCGATCGCGACCGCTGTACCCAGCGGGATCCGCTCGATCGAGGCGTAGAAGGCGCCGTTCATCGCACCGATCACCACACCGAAGATGATCACCGCGATCCACTGCTGGCGGGTGAAGCGGTGGACCTTCGGGCGGACGATCACCAGCAGGACGATCGCTGCGATGCCCAGGCGCAGCGCGGTGGTGCCCCAGGAGCCGATCGCGGGGAACAGCTGAGTCGCGAGCGCCGCCCCGAACTGCAGCGAGAAGCAGGAGCCGAGGATGAACAGCACCGGCGTCAGGGGCACCCCGCGGGAGGGGGCCGACGGGGTCGGCGCGGCGGTGGCCCGGGGGACAGGAGCGGGAGCGGGAGCGGGAGCGGACGAGGTTCTCACGCCTCCACTGTGCCCACCGTGGTCCCGCCAGGTCCAGCGAATGTTTCCGACCTGTACCGTGAAGCGGAACTTCACGATCGGAGGAGTGTCCGTGCTGAACCTGCACCGACTGTTCCTGCTGCACGAACTGCGCAGGCTGGAGACGATGACGGCGGTCGCCGGAGCCCATTCGATGTCCCCGTCGGCCGTCTCCCAGCAGCTCTCCCACCTTGAACGGGAGACGAAGACCACCCTCTTCCAGCAGGTCGGCCGACGGGTCGTGCTCACCGACGCCGGGGTGCGACTGGCCCGCCGGGCGGAGGAGATGCTGGGATTGCTGGAGACGGCGGAAGCCGAGCTCGCATGGGCCCAGGGAGAGGCCGGCGGACTGCTGCGGGTGGCGTCCTTCCAGACCCCGATGATCGCGCTCGCCCCGGCAGCTGTGAGCGTCCTCGCGCAGCAGCACCCCGACCTCCATCTGGAGATGGCGCAGCAGGAGGTGGAGTCGGCCTATGAGGGGCTGCTCGCGCATCGCTTCGACGTGATCCTCGGCGAGGACTATCCCGGGGGTCAGCGGGTGGTGCGGCGCGGCACCGATCGAGAGGCGCTGCTGCGCGATCCGCTCCTGCTGGTGCTTCCGGACTCCGGTTCCTGGGCCGACGCCCGCACCCTCGCGGACCTGGTCGACGCACCGTGGGCGCTGGACCCCTCGGGCAGCCGCACCGGGCTCTGGGCGCGGACGTATCTGCGCCAGGCCGGGCTCGAGCCTCGCATCAGCTTCACCACCCCCGACCCGCTGCTCCAGGTGCACCTCGTGCGCACGGGGCATGCGGTGGCCTTCGTCCCCGGGATCATCGCCTCCGAGCATCTCGGGGGCACACGGGTGGTGCGGCTGCCGGGGGATCCCCATCGTTCCCTGTACACCGCGGCCCGGGCGGGGGCGGCCGCGCACCCCTCGCTGCTCGCCTTCCGTGCAGCGCTGCTCGAGGCGGCTGGATCCCTCTCCGGCCTCGAGGGGCTGGAGACGTTCCCGTCCTGAACCCGGCGCGACACGATCGTGCATCTCCTCCGTCCGGGGGCAGCGGCGGGGTCCGGGACAGGGTAGAACCGTCCCATGACGACTGCTCCGGATCACGCCATCATTGCTGGGTCTGCCCCTCGCTGGCATGCCGCGGTGCTGCTGCTGGTGCTGCTGGCCGTGGTGGTCGCGGGCTTCGCCTTCCGCGGTGTGACGGCGCCACGTGATGCTGCGGCGCCCGAGGACGTCTTCAGCGCCGAACGCGCCGCGGCCTCCGTCGCTCCTGTGGTCGCGGTGCCGCGGCCGATGGGCTCGGTCGAGAACGACAGCGCCCATGAGGAGCTCGCCGCGCAGCTGAGCGCACTCGGCTTCGAGATCGAGACCCAGGAGGGGATCGGCACGCGCGTCCTCGACGGCGAGGCCTCGGTGGGGTACGTCCGCAATCTCGTCGCCACCCGGCCCGGCACCGACCCCACCGGCACCGTGGTGCTCGCCTCCCACATCGACTCGGTCCCCGGCGCGCCCGGCGTGGCCGACGCCGGGGTGGGCCTCGCCGTGATCCTCGGGACGGCCCGGGCGCTGGGCCCGGAGACCCTGCGCAATGACCTGGTGATCCTGCTGGTCGATGGCGAGGAGCGGGGCCTGCTGGGATCCGATGCGTACCTGGCCGGCCCGGGCCAGGAGCTCACCGCGCCGGTGGTGGTGCTGAACCATGAGGCGCGCGGCATCTCCGGCCGGCCGCTGGTGACCCGGGCGAGCGGGCCGATGCACGCCGTGATCGGCTCGTCACCGAGCCCCGAGTTCGAATCCTTCACCGACGCCCTGTTCGGGATCATCCCCAACTACACCGACTTCAGCTCCTACCGGGACGCCGGCTGGTGGGGGATGGACATGGCGATTATCGACGAGGCCTGGGCCTATCACTCCGCCCAGGACGATGCCGCGCATCTGGATGACGGCACCCTCCAGCACTACGGCGAGCTGACCCTGGCCCTGACCCGAGATCTCGGCGACCGGGATCTCGGCGCCCTCCAGGACCGTGCGGACGAGCATCCGGTGCAGACCACCGCGCCCTGGGGAGTGGTGCAGGTGCCGCCGCTGGTGATGACGGTGCTCGGCCTGCTGGCACCGCTGGCCGTGCTCGCCGCGATGCTCGTGCGACGCCGCCGCATGGAGGTCACGCTCCCCGGTGCTGTCGTGGGGGCGGTGGTGGGGCTGCTGGTTCTCGTCGGCGGGGTGCTCGCCGCGTTCCAGCTCTGGTCGGCCACCGCTGCGGCGACTCCCGAGATGCTCTCCCAGAGCATGGGTGAACCTGTGCGGGCCGAGCTCTTCCTCCTCGCGGAGATGCTCGCCGCGGCCGCGGTGGTGACGGCCGGCTGGGTGGTGGCCCGGCTGCTGATCTCGCGCGCCGCCGTTCTGCTCGGAGCTGCGCTCTTGGTCACGACGCTGCTGGCGGTGCTCGGGGTCTACTCGCCCACGCTCGGCAGCTCGATGATCCTGCCCGCCACGATCGCTGCTCTCGGCACTCTGCTCGCCGCGCTGCTGCCGCCGGTGCCGGGCCTGGTGGTGCGTGTGCTCGCCGTGCTTCCGACGGGCTGGATGCTGGGCACCCAGCTCTCGGCGCTGGCCGAGTTCGGCATCGCCTCGGCAGCCGGGGGACTGGCCGGGACCGCCCTGATCGGGCTCGGCGCCGCGGGCCCGCTGCTGCTCGGCAGCTTTCACGGTCGTTCCGGTGACCTGCCCGCCGGTCGGGCTGATGGCCGGCTTTCCGGCAGCGCCGCCGACCACCGTGGCCGTGCGCACTCCGCGCCTGGTGCCCGCCCGGCCCGTCGGCCCCATCGACTCCTGCTCCCGGTGCTGCCTGCGGTGCTCGCGCTCGGGCTCGCGATCGGTGGAACTGCGTGGACCCTGGCGTCGCCGGAACCGACCCAGGAGCGCCTCGTCGCGCATGTCGATGGCGGCACCGGAGAGACCACCTGGGAGGTCTCGGGCAGCACCGACTGGGGGCGGGCACTCGATGGGGCGTCGGCGACCTCTGACCTCGCCGTGCCGGCTGTGAGCGTGCAGGGCTCCGCCGAGGGGCCGCAGGAGATCTCGATCGAGGCCCCGAGGGACGCGTCCGCGCTCACTCTCGAAGCGAGCGGCGGTCTGCTCACCGCCGTCGCCGTGGACGGCGTGGCGGTGGAGTCCGCGGAGGGGCTCGAGCGGGTCACGGTCCATGGCGTCCGTGCCGGTCAGGCCGTGCGCATGACCGTGACCGTGCCTGCTGGGGCGGAGCTGATGCTGCGCGAGACGAGCTTCGATCCGACGCTCGCCACGGGCTGGGTCGCCCCCGGCGACGACGTCTCGCTCGTGCAGCCGCGCATGGAGGTGAGCATCGCCGTCCCGCGTTGAGCGGGGCCATGACGACCTTGCGCTCTCCTCGCCTCGCAGTAGCTGCGTCGACCGCGGGCACGTGACGTCAGCCCAGCGGCAGCGTGGCCAGCACCTCGTGGCGGGGGCCTCCGGACCGACCCTGCCCCAGCTGCGACTCGAGCAGCTCGAGCTCCGTCACCTCCCAGGTCGGCCCGCGATAGACCGACAGCGCTCGGACCGTCTCTGCGAGCAGCAGCTGCGTCGGATCCGGCGGCGGTTCCTCGCCCCGGCGACGGCGGCGCGGCCGAGGAGCGCGGGCCGAGACCCGGGCGACCGTCAGGTGAGCTCTGCGCCGTTCGCGGCTCTCGCCCTCGAGCAGCTCCTCGCCCAGCAGTGCGCCCAAGGCCTCCGTCGCGCCGCCCACGCCGATCCACAGCGTGCGGGCGCTGAACATCCCCGCACCGCTCAGCTGGAGCGGCATCGGCCGGTGCCGAGCTGCGATCCGGCCGAGCTCCCGGGTCGTGTCCTCGAGCGCCCCACCGGGCAGATCTGCCCGGAAGGCGAGAGTCAGATGCCACTGGGAGGGATCACCCCAGCGCAGCGCACGGCCCGCGCCCGCCCGCACCTCCTCGAGCGCCGAGTCCAGATGCTCGAGCGCCGTGGGGGAGGGACGGAGGGCGACGAAGACCCGCATCAGGCCACCGGCGGGAAGCTCTTCTTCGCGGCAGCCGCGATCTTGTTCAGCTGCGAGCGGTCGGCGAGCGCGCCGAGCACGGCACCCAGCCCCGGGATCGCCTTGCCGAACAGGCGTGCGGAGCGCAGCCCGAAGCGGCGCAGCAGGCGGCCGCCGATGGCACCGGCGAGCTCCGACTGCGGAGTCGTCGGCAGGCGCTTGGCGAGGCCGCGCGTGGCGACCCCGGCGATCGGCCCGAGGCCGACGTTCTTCAGCACGTCCCCGGACTCCTCGCCGAGCAGCGCCGCGAGCACCCGCACCCGGACCTCCTCATCCTCGAGGTCATAGCCGCGCACCGCCGCGATCGCCCCCACCATGCGGGTGGCCTGGACGTAGAACTCGACCACGTTCGTGGGCAGCAGGATCGGGAGGGTCACGAAGCCGCCGAGACCGGTGACGAAACCGCCCGCGGTCACGCCCCAGCGATGGCGGCGCACGAGACGGCGCACCGCGACCTGCGGGCGGCGCTTCCCCCGCCCGCGCTGGGCGTGACGGGCGATGTCCGCGGCCGAGGAATAGGCGAGCTTCCCGTCCAGGCCCACGTCGCGGATCAGCGTCACCACCCGCTCGAGGGCCCCATCCTGCGGTGACCGGTCACCGCGCCGGGCCTCCTTCATCGCCTCGCGCGCGGTGCTCCTGGCCGACTTGTCATGGCGCAGCATCGAGAAGATCCCCATGGCGCCTCCTTCCTCGTCGTGCACCGCGCAAGCGGCAGTGCGGCGGTCGATGGTGCCCATCATGCCGTGCGACCGGGCGCGGACACATGCACCTGACCGCTCGGTGGGGCGCGAATCAGCGGCGCGGGAGCCTGCGACGCGGAAGCCAGCGGGGTGAGCGACCTCCCGCTCGACACCGTGCCCGCCTGCGGTGCCGGGAGTCCCCGTGGTCGTAGGCTCCAAGGACCATGCAGCAGAAGCTCTACCGTGACGATGCGATCGTCCTGCGCACCCACCCCCTGGGTGAGGCCGATCGCATCATCACGCTGCTCACCCGGCGCCACGGCAAGGTGCGGGCGGTCGCCAAGGGCGTGCGCCGCACGGGCAGCCGCTTCGGTGCCCGGCTGGAGCCGTTCAACCTGGTCGACGTGCAGCTGCACGCCGGCAAGAGCCTGCACACGGTCACCCAGGTGGTCACGATCGACGCCTTCGCCGTGGGCATCAGCGCTGATTACGGGCGCTTCACCGCTGCCAGCGCGATGCTCGAGACCACGGACCGGCTCACCGACGAGATGGTCGATCCCCACCAGCGGGGCTTCCTGATGCTGGTCGGGGCCCTGCGGGCGATGGGCGAGGGCCGGCTCGCACCGCCGCTGGTGCTGGACTCCTTCCTGCTGCGCACCCTCGCCGTCTCGGGCTGGGCGCCGGAGCTGAGGGTCTGCGCCTCGTGCGGTGCGGAGGGACCCCACCACGCCTACGACATCCGCGCCGGCGGTCTGGTCTGCACACCCTGCCGGAAACCGGGAGCGATCGCGGTGCGCCAGTCCACGATCGAGCAGCTGATCTTCCTGCTCGCCGGAGACTGGGAGAATGTGCTCCAGAGCGAGGAGTCCGTCATGCAGGAGGCGGGCCGTCTTATCACCGACACGGTGACCTGGCACCTCGAACGCTCCGTGCGCTCCCTGCACTACGTAGAGCGCTGAGCACGCGCTCGATCCCCGCAGCCCTGCGACCGATCCAGGAGGACCTCATGCCCGGTGCCGCCCGTCACGGGTACCAGGAGCCGTTCGAGCACCCCAGCGGTGCACGGCCCCCGCAGCTGCCCGCCCCCACCATCCCCGCCCATGTCGCGGTGGTCATGGATGGCAACGGGCGCTGGGCGAACCAGCAGGGCCTGCCCCGCACCGCAGGGCACGAGGCGGGGGAGGCCGCACTGCTGGACGTGGTCGCCGGGGCCCTGCAGATCGGCGTGACCCATCTGAGCGCCTACGCCTTCTCCACGGAGAACTGGAAGCGCTCCCCGGAGGAGGTGCGCTTCCTGATGGGCTTCTCCCGCTCCGTGCTGCGCCGCCAGCGCGACACCCTGAACTCCTGGGGGGTGCGGATCGTATGGATCGGTCGCGAGCAGCGACTGTGGGGGAGCGTGATCAAGGAGCTGCGCGAGGCCGAGCAGCTCACCCGCGAGAACACCCGCATGACGCTCTACATGTGTGTGAACTACGGCGGGCGGGCCGAGATCATCGACGCGGTCCGGGAGATCGCGGAGGAGGCCCGCGCCGGCCGCCTCAGCGCCAGGGGCATCACGGCCAAGAGCTTCGCACGCCACCTGGACGATCCCGATATGCCGGACGTCGACCTGTTCCTGCGCACCAGCGGAGAGCAGCGCACCTCGAACTTCCTGCTCTGGCAGGCTGCCTACGCCGAGCTGGTCTTCGTGCCCGAGCTGTGGCCGGATGTCGACCGTCGGGTGCTCTGGCGGGCGATCACTGACTACGCGCGGCGGGACCGCCGCTACGGGGGCGCGATCGACGCTCCGGATCAGCCCCCGACGGACTGACTCGACGGACTGACTCGACGGACCGATCAGCCCTCGACGGGATGGTCTTCGCGCTCGGTGCTGCGAGCGTGCGCCGAGGCGCCGTGCTCTGTGGCGCCGTGCTGAGAGGCGCCGAGCGCCGATCCGGCATCCTCTGCGCTCTCCGCGGTGCCCGGGGCCGGTGCCATCACGCCGCCGGTGCGACGCCGATGCCGCAGCAGGACCCAGACCAGCAGCACGAGGATCCCCAGCGCCGCGACGGCGGCCCAGGGGGAGAGCAGGAACAGTTCGAACCAGGCCATGAACGCCACCAGGCCCACGGTCGCGTAGATGACGGCCCAGGCGAGCCCTCCGATCGCGAGAGCGGGCAGATACCGCTTGGCCGGCATGCCGGTGAGTCCGGCGGCCGCGTTGGCGGCGGTCTGGAACCCGATCGTGAGGAAGCTGAGCGCCACCACCGGCGCTCCCCACCGGTTGATCAGCTCGGTGGCGCGCCGCACGCTCGGAGAGTTGAGGAACGCGGCGATGCGCCCCCGGTCTGCGGCTCTGCGGGCGCCGCGCCCCAGCAGATAGGTGGCGCCGGCGCGGCACCAGATCACGACGTACAGGAATGCCACTGCAGGCAGCAGCGGCAGGTTCCCGACCCACTCCATCATCGTGCGGCGTCCTCTGCTTCGTCTCCGTCGTCGACGTCGTCCTCGTCTGTGTCCTCGTCGAGGTCCTCGTCAGGCTCGGCGGCCTGCTCTGCATGGTCCCCGCAGAGGCCGAACACCTCGAGCGTGTGGTCCACATCGGTGAAGCCGTGCTCGTGGGCGATCGCGGTCATCGCATTCTCGAGCTTCGGGGCCAGGAACTCGACGGTGCGGCCGCACTCCCGGCACACCAGGTGATGGTGGTGCCCGGTGTCCTCGCACTGGCGGTACAGCGATTCGCCGTCGCCGGCCACCAGCACGTCGAGCCGACCGGAGCGGGAGAGGACCTGGAGATTCCGGTACACGGTGGCCAGGCCCACGGTCTCCCCGTCGGCCCTCATCTGCTCATGGATCTGCTGGGCGCTGCGGAAGTCGTCCTGCCGCGAGAGCGTCTCGAGGATCGCGGTCCGCTGGCGGGTGTTCCGTTGCATACCGACATTCTCCTCCACGGCGACCAGGACTTCTATCAGTCGTGGGGCGTTGCACGTGCGGCGAGGGGCAGGGCATCAGCCCGCCCCGGGCCGGGACCGCCGAGCGCAGAGATCGGCCGTACGGGCCGCAGCGCCCGGAACAGCAGGCCGAGGATGTAGGCGGCGATGGTCAGCAGCACGATCACGCCGCCCGGCGGCAGATCCACGTACACGGTGATCAGCAGTCCGCCCAAAGAGCAGAGCACGGCGATCACCATCGCGGTGCGCATGGTCCGGGCGAAGCCGACCACCAGATGCTGGGCGGCGGCGACGGGGACGATCATCAGCGCGGAGACCATCAGAGCGCCGACGATCCGCATCGAGAGGGTGACGGTCAGCGCGGCCATCACCGCGATCAGCACGTTCACCACGCGCACCGGCAGTCCGGAGGCACGCGCGAATTCCTCATCCGCCGTGACCGCGGCGAGCAGCCCGGAGAGCCCCACCCCGATCGCCAGCACCAGCACCGCGAGCACCAGCGCGATCACGGTGTCCGGTGCGGTGACGGTGGACAGGGAGCCGAAGAGATAGCCCATCAGGTTCTGGGAGGTGCCTCCGGCGAGCTGGATGATCACCACGCCACCGGCGATGCCGCCGTAGAACAGGATCGCCAGCGCCACGTCGCGGCTGGTGTGGCTGACCTCCCGGACGTATTCGATCAGCACGGCGCCGATCACCGAGGCCGCCAGGGCGCCGGGGATCGCCAGCAGGTCCGCGGGGGAGGCGGTGAGCCAGGCACCCACCAGCCAGCCGACGGCCACGCCGGTGAGGGCGACGTGACCGAGCCCGTCGCCGAGCAGGGACAGCCGCTTCTGGACCAGGTAGGTGCCGACCACGGGGGCGGTGAGCCCAATGAGCACCGCGATGATCAGCGGGTAGCGCAGCAGGTCGGAGGTGAGGATGTCGAGGGGCGAGATCACAGGGGGTTCATCTCCTGGCCGAGGCACTGATCGATCGGGGCGGCATCCTCGGGATGGCCGTGCCCGGGATGGAGGCGCGGGCGGTCCTCGACGGGTCCGTCGTGCACCACATGGCCGTGGTCGAGCACGACGGCGCGATGGATGTCTCCGGTCAGCGGACCGGTCTCGTGAAGGACCACCAGGATCGAGGTGCCGGTGGCGGACAGCTCGCGGAAGAGCTGGGAGATGAGGTCCTGGGTGGGCAGGTCGACCCCGGAGAACGGCTCGTCGAGCACCAGCAGGTCAGGGTCGCGCACCAGGGCGCGGGCGATCATCACGCGACGCCGCTGCC
The DNA here is from genome assembly GCF_052095815.1 of Brachybacterium sp. Classification (NCBI taxonomy): domain Bacteria; kingdom Bacillati; phylum Actinomycetota; class Actinomycetes; order Micrococcales; family Dermabacteraceae; genus Brachybacterium; species Brachybacterium sp. Next base: position 73,832 of record NZ_JBQDLF010000001.1, read on the forward strand.
CGCCGGACATCCGGGTGATGGGACGAGCGGCAAGATCCGACATCCCGACCTGCTCGAGGGCCTTCAGGACCCGGGGGTCACGGCGGCTGGGCCACCACGACCGAGCACCCAGCAGGCCGCTGGCGACAGTCTCCTGAGCGGTCGCGGGGATGGACCCCGCCTCTGCGGAGTCCTGCGGCACGTAGCCGAGACGGTCGTGGGCGAGGCTGCGATGGACCGGCTCTCCGAATAGCCGCGCGCTGCCGGAATCGAGCGGCAGGATCCCCACCGCCGCGCGCAGGAGAGTCGACTTGCCGGAGCCGTTGGCGCCCAGCAGGGCCACCAGCTCACCGGGGACGATGCGGAGGTCTACGTCGTGGAGCACGCGCTGCCCACCTCGGCTGACGGAGGCCGCAGTGACCTCGACGACGGGCACGGTGTCGATAGAAGCGTCGCTGACTGCGTCAATGGCCCGGCCGGCGGCGGGGCGGGCGACGGGACCGGCGGCAGAGGTGATGTCGCCGCTCACGTCCAGCTCGCGACCAGGGCAGTGCAGTTGTCTCGCATGACCTGAGGATAATCCGCGTCCTCCGACTGCTGGGTCTCGAGATTGTCGAGCTCGGCGCTCTCGATGCCCAAGTTCTTCGCGAGGGTCTGGGCGACCTTGGGGGAGGCGGAGGATTCGAAGAAGATCGTGCTCACGCCTTCGTCCTCGACGACTCCCTCGAGCGCGAGCAGGCGCTGCGGGGACGGCTCGGTCTCGGGATCGACACCAGAGATGCCGATCTGGTGCAGCGCATAGCGCTCGGCAAGGTAGGCATACGCGGCATGGCTGGTGATGAAGGGCCTCTCGCCGCTCACTGCACCGAAGGACTCCACGAGCTCGGCGTCGAGCTCCTCGAGCTCGGTCCGGAGGGTGCTTGCCGCGTCGGTGAAGGACTGCGTGCTCTCCGGGGAGTGCTCACCCAGGCGAGCGGCGATGGCGTCTGCGAGATCGGCCATGCGCAGCGGGTCGTGCCAGAAGTGGGGATCGTTCGGGCCATGGTCATGACCGTCGTGGGAGCCGCCGCCATCGGAGGCGTGCTCGGCGTGCTCCTCCTCGGTCTCGCCCTCGTGGTCCGCCTCGGCGTGCTCCTCATGGGAGCCTTCGGCGCCGACGGGCAGCAGGCTGATGGCGGTGGAGACGTCGAGCACGTTGCCCTCGCCATGGGAGGCGATGGCGTCGTCCACCGCATTCTGGAAGCCGGGGATCTGGAGCACCAGGTCGGCCTTCTCGATGGCCATGACCTGCTTGACCGAGAGCTCCAGGCCGTGCGCGTCAGCTCCCGGCGAGGAGAGGTCCTCCAGCGCGACGTGCTCCCCGCCGATCCTGGAGACCAGGTATGCCAGGGGATACGCCGAGGTCACCACCGACAGCTTCCCGTCGGCCGCACCGCTCTCGCCCCCGCACGCCGCGAGGAGGGCGGTGCCGACGGTGAGGCCGGCAGCGGTGAACAGGGAGCGCCGGGTGGGGCGGGACGGAAGCGACATGACAATCATTCTCACCACCGTTCCGGCGGTGTGCAAGTGGATCGGCCGCTCAGGTCCCCTCGCGTGGGGACCGTCACAGTGCGGGAGGTGACTATGCTGGGGCGGTTCCGACCCACACCGTCACCAGGAGTATCCCCGTGGCCAAGGCCCCCGCCAGCACGCTGGACAACGTCATCGCACTCGCCAAGAAGCGCGGCTTCGTGTTCCCGGCCGGTGAGATCTACGGCGGAACCCGCTCCGCCTGGGACTACGGACCCCTGGGCGTGGAGCTCAAGGAGAACATCAAGCGGCAGTGGTGGCGCACCTTCGTCCAGTCCCGCGGCGACATGGTGGGTCTGGACTCCTCGATCATCCTGCCCAGGCAGGTCTGGGAGGCCTCCGGCCACGTCGAGACCTTCACCGACCCGCTGGTGGAGTGCAAGAGCTGCCACAACCGGTTCCGTGAGGACCACCTCCTGGAGGCCTTCGAGGAGAAGAAGGGCCGCGCCCCGGAGGGCGGCATGGCGGAGATCGCCTGCCCCAACTGCGGCACCCGCGGCGAGTTCACCGAGCCGCAGCAGTTCTCAGGCCTGGTGAAGACCTTCCTCGGCGCCGTCGACAACGAGGCGGGCCTGTTCTACCTGCGCCCCGAGACTGCGCAGGGAATCTTCGTGAACTTCCTCAACGTGGTCACGGCCACCCGACAGAAGCCGCCCTTCGGCATCGGTCAGGTCGGCAAGGCGTTCCGCAACGAGATCACCCCCGGCAACTTCATCTTCCGCACCCGCGAGTTCGAGCAGATGGAGATCGAGTACTTCACCCCGCCGGCGGAGGCCGATCAGCAGTTCAAGGACTGGGTCGAGGCCTGCTGGGACTGGTTCATCGATCTGGGCATCGACTCAGAGAATCTGCGCCGCTTCGACGTGCCCGAGGATGAGCGTGCCCACTACAGCGCCGGCACCATCGATCTCGAGTACCGCTTCGGCTTCCAGGGCAGCGAGTGGGGCGAGCTGATGGGCATCGCCAACCGCACCGACTTCGACCTCGGCGCCCACACCGACGGCTCCGGCACGAAGATGCAGTACTTCGATCAGGCGGCGAACGAGCGCTACACGCCGTACGTCATCGAGCCCTCCTTCGGCCTCACCCGCGCCATGATGGCCTTCCTGGTGGACGCCTACAGCGAGGACGAGGCACCCAACGCCAAGGGCGGCGTCGACAAGCGCACCGTGCTCAAGCTCGACCCGCGCCTGGCCCCGGTCAAGGTCGCGGTGCTCCCGCTGTCCAAGAGCGAGGACCTGGTCCCGCGGGCCACGCAGCTCGCCGACCAGCTGCGCAAGCACTGGAATGTCGAGATGGACGTCACCCAGGCCATCGGTCGTCGCTACCGCCGTCAGGACGAGATCGGCACCCCGTTCTGCATCACGGTGGACTTCGAGACCGCCGAGGACCAGTCCGTCACCATCCGCGAGCGCGACACGATGGCACAGGAGCGGGTGGCCCTGGACCAGGTCGAGGCCTACCTCGCCACGCGCCTGCTCGGCGTCTGAGAACAGCCGCCGACGAGTCGCCTGCGCTCCGGAATCCCGGGGCGCAGGCGCGGGCCCGTGCAGGTCAGGCAGTCCGGCCGGGGTCAGAGCTGATCGGGTCCCGCGCCGCGGCGGCCCAGCACCAGCTGCAGCTGCGGGACCACCATGCGGGCGAAGGTCCTCAGCAGCGCCTGCTGATCGGCCAGCGGTGCATTCGGGGGCAGCACGAGTGCGAGCTCGTCGGCCGTCTGCACCACCGGGTCCTCCCACAGCTTCCTGGCCACCTCCGCCGGTTCGTCCAGCACCACTTCGCTGAACACTGCGTCGTGCCCGCCGATCTCCTGGCCGTGGTGCTCGCCGACGATCCGCGGATCCGCGGTGCGCTCCCGGGGGAGGAGGGTGACGTAGCGCTCCAGCTCCGCGTCGCTGCGCACCGGCACCATCTGGCGGCTGACCATCACCGTGCCCTCCCCGAAGCCGGCCTCCTGCGAGGCCTCCCGATAGGCGGTCAGCACCTCCAGCTGCAGCTCCTCGAAGGAGCGTCCGGATCCGTCGTCCGGAACCATCGTCGCCAGCTGCAGCTCGAGTCCCAGCCGCCCCGCCATCGCCGCCCGCTGCGGACCCGCCGCACCATAGGCGAGCCGGGAGCGCAGGGACGGGGCCCGGGGCTGCATCCGCAGCGGTGCACCGGGATCGATCCCCTCGATGTGAGAGTCGGCGCCGGCCACGATCTCGCCGTCGAGCAGCGAGAGCAGATCGTGCAGGATCCGGTCCACATGATCGGCGCGCTCATCGCGGAGAGCCCCGAAGGCGCGTGCGTACATCGCGTCATTCGCCGAGTAGCCGGAGCTGACCCCGGGGCGGAGCCGGCCTCCGGTGAGCAGATCGGCGGAGGCGAGGTCTTCGGCCAGCCTTCCCGCGTTCTCGAAGCGCAGCGGGATCACCGCGGTGCCGAGCTGGATTCGGCGGGTGCGCTGGCCCAGTGCGGCGAGGAAGAGCAGCGGCGAGGACAGGGAGTCCTGCAGGTGGCGCACCCGCACATAGCCGACCTCGTAGCCGAGCTCCTCGGCGGTGAGGAACAGCTCGATGCCCTCGTCGATCCCCGTGCTGGTCACCGCAGTGCCGGTGGTGCGGATCCCGGTGTGGTCGACCTGGGTCACGAAGCCCATGCGGGGCACTCGGTGGGTTGATGATGCGGATGTGGACATCTCACGCCTCCTGCGACGAGGGCCGGGACGGCGCGGAGGGAGAAGGGCGATGCGCCGCTGCCTCCATGGTCTCGCACCGGAGCGGGGTCGCGCAGGGACCAAGCTCCTGGACGTCTCCTCCCCATCGGGCGTCGATGCACATCACCCCCGTCATGACTCCCGCCTGACCGGGTGAGATGGGACAATCGAGGGGATGACCACCGTTGAGACCTCGCCCCTGCTGAGCGACCCTGCCGCGCCCGCCACCTCGGCCGCCGTGACGGGTCCGCGTCGCACCCTCACCATCGGCCCGCACACGATCGACACCCCTGTCGTGCTCGCGCCGATGGCAGGGATCACCAATATGGCGTTCCGCCTGCTGTGCCGTGAGTTCGGCGCGCTGCACAGCCAGGACGACGGCGGTCTGTTCGTCGGCGAGATGGTCACCACGCGCGCGCTCGTGGAGGGGCACAAGGAGTCCTGGCGCCTGGTGACGATGGGGGAGCGGGAGACCCCGCGCTCGGTGCAGCTGTACGGCGTGGACCCCGCCACGGTGCGCCGCGCGGTCGAGATGATCCGAGAGCGCGATCTCGCCGACCACATCGACCTGAACTTCGGCTGCCCGGTCCCCAAGGTCACCCGCCGCGGCGGCGGCGGCGTGCTGCCCTGGAAGACGGAGCTCTTCACCCGCATCGTCACCGCCGCGGTCGAGGCCGCCGGTCCTGAGGTGCCCGTCACCGTCAAGACCCGCATCGGCATCGACGACGAGCACCAGACCTTCCGCGACGCCGGGCTGATCGCCCAGGAGGTCGGCGCGGCGGCGATCGCCCTCCACGGCCGCACCGTCGTCCAGCACTATTCCGGCGAGGCCCGCTGGGGCGCGATCACCGAGCTCAAGGAGCTGATCACCGACATCCCCGTGCTCGGCAACGGTGACATCTGGTCCGCCGAGGACGCGCTCGAGATGATGGACCAGACCGGCTGCGACGGCGTCGTCGTCGGCCGCGGCTGCCAGGGACGCCCCTGGCTGTTCGCCGACCTCGCCGCCGGATTCGCCGGCAAGCCCGACCGGATCCAGCCCTCCCTGGGCGAGGTCGCGCAGATCCTGCGCCGCCACGCCGAGCTGCTGATCGAGTTCTTCGAGGACGAAGGCCGGGCCCTGCGTGATCTGCGCAAGCATGTGGCCTGGTACTTCAAGGGATACCCCGTCGGCGGCGAGATGCGCCACCGGCTGGCGACCATGGAGTCCCTCGCCGACCTCGATGCCAAGCTCGCCGAGCTCGACCTCGAGAGCCCCTATCCCGGTGCTGCGGTCGAGGGACCGCGCGGCCGGGCCGGCACGCCGAAGAAGGCCCACGTCCCCGATGGCTGGATGTCCTCCCGTGAGCTCAGCACCGAGCACGCCGCCCGCCTCCACGAGGCCGAGCTCGACACCTCGGGAGGATGACCGCATGACCACCCCGTCTCCGGCCGGCTATTCGGCGCCCGACCTCGAACGGTGGGTTCCCGAGCCCCCGAAGTCGCAGGCTCGTACACCCTTCCAGCGGGACCGCGCGCGCGTGCTGCACTCCTCCGCGCTGCGCCGGCTCGGCGCCAAGACCCAGGTGCTCGGCGCAGGGTCGAACGACTTCGTGCGCACCCGCCTCACCCACTCCCTCGAGGTCGCCCAGGTGGGCCGCGACATCGGTGCCGAGCTCGGCTGCGACCCCGACATCGTCGATGCCGCCTGCCTGTCCCACGACCTCGGACACCCGCCGTTCGGGCACAACGGCGAGAAGGTCCTCGACGAGCTCGCCGCGGACTTCGGAGGCTTCGAGGGCAATGCCCAGACCCTCCGCCTGCTCACCCGGCTCGAGCCGAAGGTCGTGGGGGAGGACCGTCCCTACGGCCTGAACCTCACCCGGGCCAGCGTCGACGCGGCGATCAAGTACCCGTGGACGCGCGGCCAGGGCCCCGATCCGACCTCGGTGAAGTTCGGCGCCTATGCCGACGACCTCGACGTCTACACCTGGGCCCGAGAGGGAGCGATCCCCGGCAGGCAGTGCTTCGAGGCGCAGGTGATGGACCTCGCCGATGACGTCGCCTACTCGGTGCACGACATCGAGGACGCCATTACCGGCCTGACCCTGGACCTCAAGCGGCTGCAGGATCCGATGGAGCGAGCCGCGGCGCTGTACGTGGTCCAGGACTGGTACATGCCCGGCGAATCCATCGATGCGCTCGACGAGGCGCTCACGCGGCTCGAGGCCGAGCCCTACTGGATGCCGACCTTCGACGGAACGATGCGCTCGGCCGCCGCGCTGAAGGACATGACCAGCCAGCTGATCGGCCGCTTCACCCACTCCGCGATCTCCGCCACCCGTGCCGCCCACGGCCAGGACGCCATGTCCAGATACGCGGGAACGGTGGAGGTGCCCGATCACACCCACCTCGAGATCGCCGTGCTCAAGGGCCTGGCCGCCGCCTATGTGATGTCCTCCGCGTCGCAGCAGCCGGTGTACGAGGCCCAGGAGGAGATCATCCGCGACCTCTACTCGCGGCTCTGGAACACCGGCACCCAGTACCTCAGCCCGCTCTTCGCCGAGCTCTGGCAGAGCGCCACGGACGACGACGTGCGGCGCCGGGTGGTCGTGGACCAGATCGCGTCCTACACCGACGTCACCGCCCGCAGGCTGCACGAGGTCCTCTTCGACCGGGACCTCACGCACATCACCGCCGCGGACACCCCCCTGCCCGGCCTCGGATCGGAGCTCTGAGCCGGTGGCCCAGGGACTGATCCGTCGCGCTGACGTGGAACTGGTGCGGGAGCGCTCCCGCCTGGACGAGGTCGTCGCCGAGCACGTCACGCTGCGCACCGGCGGAATCGGCTCGATGAAGGGGCTGTGCCCCTTCCATGACGAGAAGACCCCCTCGTTCAACATCCGCCCGCAGCTGGGCCACTGGCACTGCTTCGGCTGCGGCGAGGGCGGGGACGTCATCTCCTTCGTGCAGAAGATCAGCCACCTCAGCTTCGTCGAGGCGGTCGAGATGCTGGCCGGCCGCTACGGGGTCCAGCTGCACTACGAGGACAGCGGCGGCGGCAGCGCGGATCGGCCCGACTTCGGGACCCGGCGCCGGCTGCTGGATGCCCACTCCATCGCCGAGGAGTACTTCCGCGAACAGCTCAGCACCCCCTCGGCGGAAGTGGGCCGCAGGTTCCTCACCGAACGCGGCTTCGACCAGGAGGCCGCCGCGCACTTCGGCGTGGGCTTCGCCCCGGAGGGCTGGGACTCACTGACCGGAGTGCTGCGCTCCCGCGGCTTCACCGAGGCTGAGCTGACCGCGAGCGGCCTCGTCTCCCAGGGGCAGCGCGGGGTCTACGACCGCTTCCGCGGGAGGCTCGTCTGGCCGATCCGCGACATCACCGGCAACACCATCGGCTTCGGCGCCCGCCGCCTGCTGGAGTCCGACCAGGGCCCCAAGTACCTCAACACCCCCGAGACCGCGATCTACCACAAGTCCAGCGTGCTCTACGGCCTGGACATCGCCCGCAAGGAGATCTCCTCCCAGCACCAGGTGGTGGTGGTCGAGGGCTACACCGACGTGATGGCCGCCCACCTCGCCGGGGTCACCACTGCGGTCGCTTCCTGCGGCACCGCCTTCGGCCCTGATCACGTGAAGATCGTGCGCCGGGTGATGGGGGACTCCAACGCCTCGGCCGGGCTGCGCCTGAACACTGATGGCCGCGGGCTGGCCGGCGAGGTCATCTTCACCTTCGACGGCGACGCCGCCGGACAGAAGGCGGCGCTGCGCGCCTTCGAGGAGGACCAGCGGTTCGTGGCCCAGACCTATGTCGCGGTCGAGGCCGGCGGCATGGACCCCTGCGAGCTGCGGATCACCCAGGGCGACCAGGCGGTGCGGGACCTCATCGCCAACCGTCGGCCCCTGTTCGAGTTCGCGATCCGCTCGGCGATCGCCCAGGTGGACCTCGACACCGTCGAGGGTCAGGTCACCGCCCTGCGGATGGCCGCGCCGGTGGTGGCACAGATCCGCGACCGTGCGATGCGCCCCGAGTATGCGCGTCGGCTCTCCGGCTGGCTGGGGATGGAGGAGCGCACCGTGCTGCGCGCCGTGCATGACGCGGCCCGCAGCGAAGGCCGCGGCGGCCACCGGGCCGACGAGCCGGCACCGACGACCGAGCGGCCCGGCGAGCGGGGATCCGGGGCCGACGGCGCGCCGCAGAGCCTGCCGCTCGCGCGCCTGGCCGATGCGGTCAACCCCCGTGACCCCGTGGGGCAGGTCGAGACGCAGTCGCTCGCAGTCATGCTCCAGGCGCCGCAGCTGCTGGACCCCGAGAAGGTGGCCTCGCTCCCGGACGACTCCTTCCACGTGCCCACGCTGCAGGGGGTGTGGGACGTGATGCTCGCGGCCGGCACCCTGCTCGACGCCGTCGCGGGGGAGCTGCATGCCGCCCGCTACCTCGAGCAGGTCCTCGAGATCGCCGGCGAGACCATCAGGCCGATGATCGTCGAGATCGCGAACCTCGACCTGCCGGCCCGGGACGAGGAGGATCTGCGCAAGCTCGCTGACTCGCTGCTGAACCGCCTCACCGAGCTGTCGATCACCCGTGAGTACTCAGTGCTCAAGCAGCGCCTGCAGCGCACGGATCCCGGGGATGCGGAACGACATCAGGAGATCATGACGCGCCTCGCGCAGGTGCAGGTCAAGCGCCGCGCGCTGCGCGCCGGGGACGACTGAGGGACCCTCCCACCAGGGAGGCGACGACGGTCAGAGCAACGACGCGGCGCGGGCCACCAACTGGGCCCGGGAGACGCTCAGCGCGTCCCGCAGGCGCCCTACGAGGGTGGTGCTGCTGGCCCTTCCGGGGCTCTGCAGCCCGTCCAGGAACTCGGTGCCGATCACGGTGTCCTGCAACTCCCCGAGCACGTCCTGCACCTGCTGCGCCTCCTCCAGATGCGCCTGAGCGGCAGGCTCCACCGGAGCCAGCAGCTCGGCGGCATAGCGCCAGCGCTTGGCGGCTTTGCGCGCGGAATGGAGGGCATCCGGCTGCCCGCCCGCGGCGGAGAGTCGGTGCCTGACCGTGTCGCGGGCTCGTCGCAGCGTGTCCTCTGTCGCGGGCATCGCGAGCGACGGCGGCGCTGCGCTCCACTGCTCGAGCTGGCCGACGGCCCGCGCCCAGCGTGCGTCCTCGGCATGCGCGCGGAGGTCCGTGAGCGCCCGCTCGCGGGCGGAGGTCAGGGCCGCGGCGAGCGCGTGCTGCTCGCTGGACGGTGCGCCAGCGGAACGCGCGTCGGCGTCGGTGGCGCTGAGTGACTCCGCCAGGGGCAGCAGCAGCTCGGCGAGCACGTCGGCGTCCCGGACGGCGCCGAACCCGAGAGCGACCCACTGCAGGTCCGCGTCATCGGCGACCAGATCTGGGAAGGACTGCGGGAACGTGCGCACGGTCGCACGGAGCCGGCGCAACGAGGTGCGGGTGTCATGGACCATCTCGACCGTCGGTGCGGCGTCGAGATGCCGCACGCCCTCGATCGCCCGCGTCGTGTGCAGGGAGAGGTATGCGGTCAGGGGGTCACGGTCACTGCCCATCGTCGGCCTCCTCGAAGTGAACCGTCGCGGTCATACCCCCATCGAGACTACGGGGCCAGCGCGCTCCTGACGGCGGGCTCCTCACGGTGCCCTTCAACGACCGCTTCACCGCCGACTGGCCCCACCTGGTCAGCAGGTGGGGCCAGCCGCTGCCAATGAACGGTGAACCGCTGAAGGGACGTGGCGCTAGCTGCTCCGTGCGGCGGAGGAGGCGGCCGATGCCGCCAGCGCGCTGATGACCAGGAACGTCGACTGGGTGACGCTGAGGCCTGCTGCCTGGGCGCCCGCGCTGCCGGCCTCGTACTCACGTGCCCGCTGGATGACTGCAGAGGTCCAGGGGATGTCCGGGTCCAGCTGGTGGAGCTGTGCACTCGCGGACAGCAGCGCGATCAGGGCTCCGGTCCGCGCACTGGCGCGTGCGCCATCCACCAGCACTGCCCGGATCTGGGAGAGCAGCTCCTCCCGCCGGGAGCTACCCAGTTCGATCCGCTCCCGGGGGATGAAGCCCAGAAGGGTCGTACGGCGCCGGCGCAGATGCCCCTTCGCGAGCAGCTTCTCGATGACCCGGCTGCGAAGGTCCGGCCCGACAGCTGAGATCACGGTCTGGGGGTAGCGGGACTTCCTGGCCAGGTAGTCCCATGCCGGGCGGAGCAGGTCCTCGTGAGGGGAGGAGCTCATGCGCGAGGTGATCCGGTCCGTCCCATCACCCGTCGCCTGCACCAGGTCGCGCAGCGCGAGTTCGGTGAGGGCCGCGCCTCCTAGGATGTAGAACAGGGTGTTCTCCCCGGCGATGCTTCCCGAGGTGGGCTGGAAGAGCAGGAGCAGCGTGTCCTCGGCGAGCGTCGTGTCGACGCTGTGCTCGGGGTGGGGTGACGGTGATCGATGGGCCGGCTGGTCGTGGTGCGTGGTCATGGGACCTCCTTCGTTGGGTGCATGTATGTGCGTCGCGTATCCGGTGCGTTGCTCATCCGGCGCAGCGGTCTCAGCGGCGGGGCTCCCACCGGAAGAACCGCTGGGCGAGCGCGACGCCGACGGCCACCCAGGCGATGGTCGGCGGCAGCAGGAGCAGGTTGTCGACCAGGCCGGTGCCCCCGTTCCAGGCGTTGATGGTGAGCTCGGTCGCCGCTCCGCCGGGCAGCAGACGCTTGAGCATGCCGAGCTCCTCGGTACCGGTCAGTCCGATCCAGAAGGCCACCGCTGAGGTGCCCATGGTGATCGGGAGGGTGGTGATCTGGGCGTGCTCCGGGGACGTGGTGATCCCGGCCGTGGCTAGGGCCAGACCCACCATCATCGCCACCAGGGACAGGGCGGAGACGATCAGCAGCGGGATGCTCGCAGGGATCTCCGTGAGGACTGCCAGTACGACGAGCACGGCGGTGACCTGGAGAAGGCCGATCATGGCCGGCGGGCCGAGGATCCCGGCGAGGGCGGCCGCATCGCTGACCGCGGTGGAGCGCAGACGCTTGAGGAACAGGGTCTGGCGACGAGCGGCCAAGGTGGAGACCGCCGTGGTGTACAGGCCCATGCTGATCAGGATCATCATGAAGACCCCGGCGAGGAGGCCTATACCGGCGGGCACCTGGCCGAAGAGATCCCGCTGGGTGATGAGCAGCAGGCTCATGCCCACCGGGATCACGGTGGCGCTGAAGAAGACGAGTCGGTTGCGCAGGATCTGTTGGAATTCGCTGCGGGCGATGGTGAACATCGATCTGTCCTTAGGGTGTGGGGTGAGCGGTGGGTCAGTGACGGGAGACGGCACGGAAGACGTCATCCAGGCGCGTGGGTCCGGCGTCGAGGTCGCGCAGCACGGTGTTGCTCGCGTGCGCCCAGGTGAGCAGGGCGTGGAGATCCTGCTGGAGATCCTCGGTGCGGATCAGCTGCCTGTCGTGGTCCGTGGGTGAGCTCTGCAGCGGCAGGTGGGGGACCAGCTCCTCCTCGAGGGCGAAGCTGATGGTGCCGGGCAGAGTGCGGGTCAGCTCGCTGACGGTTCCCTGCCTCCGCAGGGTGCCCTCATGCATGAGGCCGATCCTGTCGGCCCGCTGCTGCGCCTCTTCCAGATAGTGGGTGGTGAGCACGATGGTCGCGCCGTCCTCACGGAGCCGGTCCACCGACTCCCAGAGGTCGTCGCGGGACTGGACATCGAGCCCGGTGGTGGGCTCGTCGAGGAAGATCAGTTCGGGCGAGCCGTAGACGGCGGTCGCGAAGTCCAGCCGACGCTTCTCACCCCCGGAGAGGGAAGCGACCCTGACGTCGGCCTTCGAGGTAAGCCCGACCACGTCGAGCACCCGGCTGGGCTGGTCCTGGCGACCGGAGAGTCCACCGATCAGGGCCAGGGTCTCCCTCACGCTGAGGTCGGCGGCGAAGCCGCTCTCCTGGAGCATGATGCCGGTGCGATGGCGCACGGCCCGGCGGTCCATGGGGTCCTCTCCGAGGATCCTGACCCTCCCGGAGGTCGCGGGGCGGTGGCCCTCGATGACCTCCAGGGTGGACGTCTTGCCCGCACCGTTGGTGCCGAGCAAGGCGTACAGCTCGCCACGTCGGACCGAGAACGTGAGGTCCTTGACCGCGTGGAAATCGCCGTAGCTGATGTGGAGTTGTTCGATGTCGATGACTGTCGGTGAGTTCATGCCGCTATTTCACGCTCGTGGGCGCCACCACGGCAGTCGCGCTGCGTCACCAGCGGGCATGACGTTCTGTCACTTCCGGTGGTGCGGGGGATCCGAGATGATGAGTGGAGCAGAGCGCCCGTCGGACCCCTGGAGCGGAGGCAGAGCAGATGACCTCGACCTCCATCACCGCACGACGGCGCCTGCACCGGGCCACGGTGATCACCACCGTGGTGGCCATCGCCCCGGTCACGCTCGCGATCGTCGCCATCACCTCCGGCAGCTGGCAGGAGGCTCTCGTGTTCAGCCTGGGGGTGCTGGTCGCCTTCCTGGTGCTGCTGGAGTTCGAGCCCGCCCGGTATCCGCGATCCACGGCGCTCGCCGTCGCCTTCTCCTACGCGATCTGGATCCTCAGCGCCGCGCTGGCCATCAATCCGGTGGCCTTCTTCGGAGCCGCGATCCTCAGCGGGGTGCTGATTCCCCTGCGACGCGGGCGGCACCTGGTGTGGATCGGCGGCGTAGGGGCGCTGATCGCCGCGATCGGCGGCCTGTACTTCGTGAACGAGCCCGTCACCTGGGTCGACCTGGTGCGCTTCGTGGTGATGCCGGGAGGGCTGAGCGTGTTCGTGGGAGCAGTGATCCTCCTGATCCAGAGCTATTGGCGGATCATCGACGATCTGGAGGTCGCTCAGGAGGCGGAGGCGGAGCTGGGGATCATGCGTGAGCGGATGCGCTTCGCCAGCGAGCTCCATGACATCCAGGGCCACACGCTGCACGTGGTGAACCTGAAGGTCGCGCTCGCCGAGGAGCTCGTCCACCGCGACCCCGCCCGCGCGATCACCGAGCTCCGCGAGGTGTACGCGCAGGTGGAGGAGACCATCAAGGAGACCAAGAGCCTCGCCTACGCCCAGCGCAGGCTCAACCTCCGCGCCGAGCTGGAGAACGCCCGGAACCTCCTGGCCGCCGCCGGGGTCACGGTGCGGATCACCCGCGCCGGGGAGACCCGCTCCGGGATCGGGGAGCTGCTGAGCCAGGTGCTGCGCGAATCGACGACGAACATCCTGCGCCATGCCCAGGCCAGCCGCGTCTCGATCACGCTCACCGACGGCGGGATCGAGATCGTCAACGACGGCGCGGCCATCGGCCCGGCGCCGGCCCTGCGCGGCCTGGAGACCTTACGCGCCCGGGTCGCGAGCGAAGGCGGCATGCTCACCGCGACGCAGGCCGGGGGCGAGTTCCGCACCACGGCCCACTTCCCTGCCGCGGACCCTGCCCCTGCCCCCGCCTCGTCAGAGCGTGTCGAGAGGAGGTTCCCGTGATCCGGATCGTGCTCGCGGATGATGAGGCTCTGCTGCGCTCAGCACTGGCCTCCCTGCTGCCCCTGAAGGCGGACATCGAGGTCGTCGGTGAAGCGGCAGATGGCGCTGCCGCTGTCGATGCAGTCATGGAGCATCAACCTGATGTGCTGCTCATCGACCTCGAGATGCCGGGCACGGACGGTCTCGCGGCGGTGGAGATCATCCGGCGGCGCCGCCCCGAACAGGTGATCCTCATGCTCACCCGACACGCCCGGCCCGGGGTGCTCCGTCGCGCCTTGAAGCTGGGCGTGAGCGGATTCGTGAGCAAAGCGGCCCATCCGGCCCTGATCGCCGAGGTGATCGAGACCCTGCATGCAGGCAGGCGCTGGATCGACCCCGAGATCTCGGCGCAGGCCGTGCTGGATGATTCCCCGCTCACCGACCGGGAGCTCGATGTGCTGCGCGAAACCCTCGAGGGCTGCTCGGTCGCCGAGATCGCGGCGCGGCTCCACCTCGCCGAGGGCACCGTCCGCAACTACCTCTCCAATGCCATGCACAAGACGCAGACCCGCACCCGGCGCGAGGCCGCCCGTTATGCGCGGGCTCGGGAGTGGCTGTGAGCGATGGGCTTGGGTGCCGAGGAGGCGTTCTGGCTGGTCAGGGGTTCGAACCCGCGACCGACGGATCAGGTGGGCGCCTCAGAGCTGCTTGACCACGGTCAGGAGGATGACGGAGTCTTCGACGGCGTCGAGCGAATGCGGCCCGTCGGGGACGGTCAGAAGGTCGCCCGGGGAGCCGTTCCATGACACCTCCCCGAACTTGAGAAGGACGCGGCCATTGAGCACCTGCACTGTGGCCTCACCAGGGTTCTCATGTTCGGACAGGCTTTCGTCGGCGCGGAGAGCGACGACCGTCTGGCGCAGTTGATGCTCATGACCTCCGAAGACAGTCTTCGCGCTCCGGCCGCTCGAGGCCTCACGGGCCTGGCCCAGCTCGTGACGGGCAAGGGCGACGAGGGAAACTTTCTGCATGAGGAGTGCTCCGATGTGTAGGGGTTGACAGTCGGTATGGAGAGCGTCCTCGCTCCAGGCCTGCCCGTCCTGGTCCCACGATCATCGCTTGTGGCGCATGCTGGGCGTATCGGAACGTCGGACATGGCTTCAACGTAGCCTGCGATAGAGCGTCAACCGGTAGATCCGCTCCACCTCATGGATGCTTCGCCCGAGTACACCAGACCCCCATCGCCCGCTGCAGACCAGGGCGCGCACGGACGAGTGCGGACCAGCTTCCGCACCGAGCTGGTCACGAAGCGGGAGGACGTCGTCGATGCCTCCTGGGCCGGAGGGGTGGAGCCTCAGTACGGGGTCGCGCCCCACGTGCGGATCGGGAAGAGCAAATGGTTCAACCTCCTATGGCTGATCCCGATCGGATTCTTCCTTCTCATCGTCGGTGCTGCCGTGGCGAAGGGGATCCGGGAGCTCCCGCGGGTCCAGGAATTCATCGCGCAATACCCAGGCGAGTCCGACCTCCCTGACGGTGCCCCGGTCGGGTTGCCGGCGTGGCTCGGCTGGCAGCATTTCCTGAACCTGTTCCTGATGATCTTCATCATCCGTTCCGGGCTCACGATCATCGCGGACCATCCCCGGTTCTGCGGGCGCGTCAGTGCGCCTGCGCGACGCCGGACCCGTCGCGTTGTCGGAGTTCCGGTGTCGACGTCTCTCTGCCAGACTGACGTCTCTCTGCCAGACTCTCGTCATGGCAGCTCTCGACGCGTTCCCGAACCACGTCTTCGATGCCCTCGGCACGGAGCCCATCGTCCTGGAGGACCGGATCGGCGGCTCCGTGATGGTCGTCGAGAAGCGCCCCGAGAACGGACCGATTACCCTGATCACCGCCGGGGCCTCCCAGATCCCCACCGACTCGGGTGAACGGGTCGAGCTCGCGGTGGAGGTGGTCGACGGTCAGCAGGGCGCCGCCCTGGTGGCGATGAGGATCGTCTGCGACGACATCGCGAACAACCGGCGCGTGCCGCCGATGGGCACGCCGTGGCGCAACAGCGAGCCGTTCCTCTCGGGCACCGGGATCTCTGCGATCCTCGCGACGGGCTCCCGGTGGGGCGCCGCCTTCGACGAGGTGCGCTCCGAGGACGGCGAGGTCCTCGGCCGCGTGTGCACCCTGCGACTGCTCACCGATGCCGAGGCGAGTCACATCGCCTCGAGCGGCTGGGACTCGCTGCGCGACGAGGCAGGATCTGTGGATGCCCTGCTGGACGTGACCCGGGGAAGTGCGGTCGGCGCGGCCGGACTGCCCGGTGCGATGCCCGTGTTCCTCTCGAAGCTCCACGCCGAGCATCCTCCGCGGTGGGTGACGTTCACCGGCCGGGAGGTCCAGTCGGTCACGGGGCTCGAGTCGGAGGCCTATATGGACGATGCGAGCAACCACGAGGTCTGGTCCGTCGGGTCCTTCCGAGACCGCTTCCCCATGGTCGACGAATTCCTCCGCGTCGCAGTTCCAGGCCAGACGGCGCTGTTCGCTGACGAGTCCGGCACCTTCGCGATCGAAGACGACTGAGATGCCCGTGGCGGACCTTCCCAGGTGGGACCCCGCCGGCGGGGCGCTATGACCTCTCGCGAGGGGGCCGCGCGCCGGGTATCCGAGGAATCGGGCTCGTGGATGGATCGTCCGCAGCTCGCACCGTCCGCCCCGGGCTCACTCCTCGTCGACGCCCAGCGCCTCGATGCCCACGCCGGCGACCAGCACGATCTGCACCGACAGGTGGAGGTGCCGTTCGAGGCGACCCTCGCTGATCTGCTGGCCCTGGTGATCGAGCCGTTCCTGAGGGCCGCCCCCCGGAGCGACTGGCACTGCCGGGTGGGAGGAACAGGCCGATGGCAGGACTTTGCAGAGGCAACCTGGGACCCACCGCGCCAGCACCTGTCCGCACACCTCTTCGCCGAGGATCGACCAGCCCGGGAGCTCGCTGCCGAGGGACTGATCGAGATCGCCTGCCGGCCACGGTGACACGTGCCGGAGCGCAGTCGAGTCGATCCTCCGCGTCCTGTGCCAGGAGCAGCGGCAGAGAAGCTGGGCTGATCCAGAAGCGCTCATGGCTCCAGATGACACTCGATGACGGAAGGTTTCGCAGGTCTTGGTACCCACGGCAGGCCCTTCTATCGTCGCCGTCATGACCGCCACAGCAAGCATCCAGTCCGCCGTCCCCGACATCTCCGCCGAAGATCGCGCCGCTCGCCTCACGAACGCCGGCAGCGCATGGGCCGAGCGCATGGATGCCGATCGGTCGAAAGCCCATCTGACCTACGCGGTCGAAGGCGCCGGTGCCGGTTCAGTGGCAACGACTGTGCGCGCTGGCAAGCATTCCTTCGTCGTCGACGAGCCCGCAGCGCTAGCTGGCGATGACGCCGGGACCAGCCCCGTCGAATACGCGCTCGGCGCGCTGGTCGGATGCCAGGTCGTCGTCTATCGCCTCTACGCGCAGCAGCTCGGCATTCCGTTCGATGACATCGTCATCAGGGCCGAAGCCGATCTGGACGCGGCGCGTCTGTTCGGCGCCGACGAGTCCGTGCGTGCCGGGTTCTCCGAGGTGCGGCTTGATATCGAGCTCTCGGGACCGGAGACGAACGAGCGCTACGACGCGCTGCGCGAGGCCGTCGATGCCCATTGCCCGGTGCTCGACATCTTCCAGAATCCGACTCCGGTCAAGACCACCGTCACCCGCGCGTGATCACCGCCTTGCCGGTGTGGTCACGGCCGGGGCAGGACTCCCCGGCCCGCCGCGGGCCGGGGTCAGGATCTGTTGCCGCCCCTGCGGGGCCCCTTCCTGCGCTTCCTGGTGGGGACGAGCGCAGCCAACAGCTCTAGGAGAAGGTCAAGGACCAAGGCCATGCCGGATCCTCTCTGGGGGTGACGGGACTCTTCGTTGAAGTCCCAGCTACGTCGTAGCCCAGGCGGGGCTTGAACCCGCGACCGACGGATTATGAGTCCGCTGCTCTGACCGGCTGAGCTACTGGGCCGTGCGCTCCTGAGGAGCGCACCCGAATCTACCGCACACGGGACACCGGGACGCACCCGAATCGGCGCCGTTGGAACCTGGGCTGCGCGGCGTTACCTTCGTCATATCAGCCGGTGGGAGGGCAGAACGGAGATGCGAGCACCGGCCAGATCCTGCTACAGTCGTTCAGGTCGATCCCGCATAGCTCAACGGCAGAGCACTCGACTGTTAATCGAGCGGTTCTTGGTTCGAATCCAAGTGCGGGAGCCCAGTACAGGAGCACAGCCCCGGAGATCATCCGGGGCTGTCCCATTTCCTGATGGTTCTCGTGAAGGAGAAGGACGATGCCCACCGTCCCCGATGACCGTTTCGAGCTCCCGGAGCGCTTCGGTCCCGGCAGCGTCTGGGCGGACCGCTCCGGTGCCCGCACCCTGGTGGGTCGCAACCAGCGCGGGGTCGAGATCCCGATCGGCCATGGCGACGGGGAGATCAACCCCGGTGAGCTGCTGAAGCTCGCGCTGATCGGCTGCGCCGGGATGAGCAGCGATGTGAATCTCGCTCGCCGCCTGGGGGATGACTTCCCGATGCGCCTGTGGGCCCACGGGGCCTCCGACGCGGCCGAGAACCGCTACCTGAGCATCGCCGAAGAGGTGCAGCTCCCGTTTGAAGGACTCACCGAGAGCGAGATCGCCACCGTGGTGAAGGTGTTCGGCCGCGCGGTCGCCGCCGGCTGCACGGTCGAGCGGTCCGTCGTCCCCGGCATGGAGGTCACCCACCGCGTGCTCGGTGCTGAGCGGGAGGCGCAGGCATGACCATCCGCCCTATCAGGGTCGTCGGCGACCCTGTTCTGCGCACTGCCTGCGACCCGATCACGAAGATCACCGATGGCACCCGCACCCTGGTGCGTGACCTGCTGGACACCGTGGACGACGAGGGGCGGGCCGGTGTCGCCGCCAATCAGATCGGGGTGAACCTGCGTGCTTTCTCCTGGCACCTGGTGGAGAAGCAGGAGCTCGGATACATCTTGAACCCCGTCATCGTCGAGCTCTCCGAGGAGCTTCAGCACGACGACGAGGGCTGCCTGTCGGTGCCCGGGCTGTTCTTCCCGCGCACCCGCTCCGCCTACGCCCGGTGCATCGGCACGAACCTCGAGGGTGAGGAGATCGAGTTCGCGGGGGAGGGGCTCATCGCACGGCTCATCCAGCACGAGGTCGGTCATCTCGACGGTGCGCTGTACATCGACGGCCTCGAACGCTCGGTCAAGAAGCGGGCGTTGCGCCAGATCAGGGAGACCCTCTAAGCTCTACACCGACAGCCACCTCTGTCATCAGATCCATCCGCGGTACCGATTCGTTGGGGAAGACGCATCGGAGACCGGAAGGAACGAGATGACTCAGGGCGTTCTGTATATTCACTCCGCTCCGCGGGCCCTCACGCCGCATATCGAATGGGCCGCCAGCGGAGTTCTCGGCGTGCCCGCACGCATCCGCTGGGAAGACCAGCCGGTGAGCCGTGGGCTGCAGCGTGCCGAGATGACCTGGCGCGGGCGCGAGGACACCGGGGCCCAGCTGGTGAGTGCGCTGCGCGGCATGAACGAGGTGCGCTTCGAGGTCACCCAGGAGGCCACCGCCGCAGTGGACGGTGCCCGCTGGAGCTGCACCCCCGAGCTCGGCATCCATCATGCCGCCACCGATCATGCAGGGAACATCGTCCTCACCGAGGACCATGTGCGCGGCTGCATGGAACGGGCAGGGAACGACCCGCACGCCCTCCGCCATGAGCTCGACATCGCCCTCGGTGCCCCCTGGGACGACGATCTCGAGATCTACCGTCATGCTGGTGAGGGCGTGCCGATGCGGTGGCTGCACCGCGTGAGCTGAGCGCAGCTGCACTCATCCCTGGAGGCCCGGTCCGTGGAAGCCAAGCCCATGGAAGACCGGAACGGCGCCCGGAACACTCTCCGGTAAGGGAAGTGCTCCGAACGCCGTTCAGCGGACTGCGCGGTGGGCAGGGTGCTGCGCGGCGCGAGAACGCGCCGCGTGGCACGTCGATCAGGCGCTGGTGAAGACCACCGCAATGTCGTGGCCGCCGAAGCCGAACGCGTTGTTCAGCACGGCGATGTCGCCGCCCGGCAGCTCGGCCGGCGCGTTCTGTGCGATCCGCATCGGGGTCTCCGGGTCGAGGTTCTCGATGTTGATCGTCGGCGGGGCGAGGCGGTGGTGCGAGGCGAGGACCGAGAAGACGGACTCGAGTGCGCCGGCGCCGCCCAGCAGGTGGCCGGTCATCGACTTGGTCGAGGAGACCACGATCTGGTCCGTGACGCCGCCCAGCGCGGTGGAGACGGAGTTGAGCTCGCCGATGTCGCCCAGCGGGGTGGAGGTGCCGTGGGCGTTGAGGTGCACGATGTCCTGCGCGGCGACGTCCGCATCCTCGACGGCCTCGCGCACTGCGCTGGCCTGACCCTCGGGGGAGGGGGCGGAGATGTGGTGCGCGTCGGAGGCCATGCCGCGCCCGGAGGCGTAGGCGTACACGCGGGCACCGCGGGCGGCGGCGTGCTCCTCGCTCTCGAGCACCAGGATGGCCGCGCCCTCGCCGAGGACGAAGCCGTCGCGGTCCACGTCGTAGGGGCGCGAGGCGTGCTCGGGATCATCGACCCGGGTCGAGAGGGCGCGGATGTTCGCGAAGGCGGCGATGGTCATCGGGTGGATCGATGCCTCGGTGCCGCCGACGACGACCACGTCGGCCCGGCCGTCACGGATCATCCCCATGCCCAGAGCGACCGCTTCGGCGCCGGAGGCGCAGGCGGAGACGGGGGTGTGGGCACCGGCGCGGGCGCCGAGCTCCATCGAGATGTTGGCGGCCGAGGAGTTCGCCATCAGCATCGGGACGGTGAACGGGTTGACCCGCCGGGCGCCGCGCTCGCGCACCACGTCCCACTGGTCCAGGGTGGTCCAGATGCCACCGATGCCGGTGCCGACCACGACGCCGAGCCGTTCGGGGGCGATCTCGGGGGCACCGGCATCGGCCCAGGCCTCGCGTGCGGCGACCATGGAGTACTGCCCGGAGGGGTCCAGCTTCTTGGACTCGGGCCGGGTGAGGGAATCGAGAGCGCCGGGAACGATCTGGCAGGCGAAGTCCACGGACAGCCCGTAGCGCTCCTTCCAGTCGTTGTCGAAGGTGCGCGCGGTGGAGGTCCCGGCCAGAGCGGCCTCCCAGGTGGAGGTCACGTCACCGCCGAGCGGGTTGACGGTGCCGAGGCCGGTCACGGCGACACGAGAACGGGGAGCGGGCATACGGACCTCCGGGTCGGGGCGGCAGACGAAACGGCGACGCCCGGGACGGGATCGTCCCGGGCGTCAGGCGGGGCTCAGTTCTGGGCGCCCGCGATGTACTTGACGGCGTCGCCGACGGTCGCGAGGTTCTTGACCTCTTCGTCGGGGATGCGGACGTCGAACTTCTCTTCGGCGTTGACGACGATGGTCATCATCGAGATGGAGTCGATGTCGAGGTCGTCGGTGAATGACTTCTCGAGCTTGACGTCCTCGGTGGCGACACCGGTCTCCTCGTTGACGATCTCGGCGAGGCCCTCGAGGATCTCGTTCTCCGTGTGTGCCATGGGTGCTCCTTCAGGTGTGCGGATGTGTGGCGGTCACAGACTACCCGTGCTACCGCGCGGTAATCGGCCAGCGGGGATCGTGTCCCCCGTGAGGCGTGATGCGGGCGACAGTGCGCCCGCGACGGATCACGGCAGGATCAGGACCTGGCCCGCGTAGGCGAGGCCGGCACCGAAGCCGAACTGCACGAGCACGTCGCCGCTCTTGGCGGCGCCCTCCTCGATCAGACGGTGCGTGGCCAGCGGGATCGAGGCGGCAGAGGTGTTCCCGGTCTCGGCGATATCCCGGCCGATCACCACGGAATCAGGCAGCTTCAGCTGCTTGGCGAGCTCGTCGATGATCCGCATGTTGGCCTGGTGGGGCACGAACACGTCGATGTCCTCGATGCCGATCCCGGACTTCTCGAGCATCTCGCGGATCTTCTCGGCGGTGTGCCAGACGGCCCAGCGGAACACCGTGCGGCCGTCCTGCTCGAGGGTGGGCCACGGGCCGTTGCCGTCGCGGAAGTTCACCAGCGAGTTCGTCATCCGGATGGTGTTCCAGTTGTCGCCGTCGCTGCCCCACACGGTGGGGCCGATCTTGGGAGCGTCGCTCGGTCCGACGATCGCGGCTCCCGCGCCATCACCCAGCAGGAAGGAGATCGAGCGATCGGTGGGATCGACGAAATCGGAGAGCTTCTCCGCGCCGATCACCAGCACATGACGGGCGGCACCGGAGCGGATCAGCGAATCCGCCTGACCGATCCCGTAGGCGAAGCCGGCGCAGGCGGCGGAGATGTCATAGGCGATGACGTCGGGCCGACCCAGCTCTCCGGCCAGCAGCGTGGCCAGGGACGGGGTCGGGTAGGGGAACGAGACGGTGGAGACGATGATCGCGTCGAGCGTCTCCAGATCGATACCGGAACGCTCGATCGCCTCCTTGGCCGCTGTGAGCGAGAGGTCCTTGACGCCGACGTCCTTGCTGGCCCGCATGCGGGTGATGATGCCGGTGCGCTGCCGGATCCACTCATCGGAGGAGTCGATCGGACCGACCAGGTCGTCGTTGGGTACGACGACATCGCCGCGGGCCGCGCCATAGGCGAGGACCTGCGAGCCGGGGACGGTCTTCTGAGAGGTGAGGGCGACGGTCATGTCAGTTCTCCTGATCCGTGGGGGCGACGCCAGCATGTTCGCGCACCAGGGCACGGGCCGACTCGAGATCGTCAGGGGTGTTGAGGTTCGCCAGCGCGATCCCCTTCAGCTCGCGCTTGGCGAGCCCGGTGAGGGTCCCTGCGGGGGCGACCTCGATCAGCGCGGTCACGCCGCGCTCGCGCAGCGCCGCCATGCAGGCCTCCCAGTCCACGGGGGAGGCGACCTGGTTCACGATCAGCTCGAGGTAGCGGGCACCGGAGGTGATGACCTCGCCACCGGCGTTGGAGATTAGCGGCACCGACGGGTCCGAGGGGTGCAGGCCGGGCGCGAACGCTGCCAGCTCCTCGCGGGCCCCGGCCATGTACGGGGTGTGGAAGGCGCCGGCGACCTGGAGGGGGATCACGCGAGCCTTCGCGGGACCGTCCTCGACCAGGGCGGCGATCTTCTCACCCGTCCCGGCTGCGACCACCTGGGCGGCGGAGTTGATGTTCGCCGGGTGCAGGCCGTGGCGCCGGATCGTCGCGATGACGTCCTCGCGGGTACCGCCGACGACGGCCGCCATCGAAGTGGGCTCCGCCGCCGCGGCCTTCGCCATCGCCTGGGAGCGGACGGCGACCAGACGCATCGCGTCCTCGTTGCTCAGCACCCCGCCTAGTGCAGCGGCCGTGAGCTCTCCGACGCTGTGGCCGGCGAAGGCGTCAGCGGCGGGCAGGCCCTGCTCCTGGTACAGGGACGAAGCGGCGATGATGCCCGCGGCGACCAGCAGCGGCTGGGCCACGGCGGTGTCGCGGATGGTGTCCGCATCGGACTCGGTGCCGTGACGGAGCAGGTCGACGCCTGCCGGTTCGGACAGGGCTGAGAGCGCTTCCTCGACGCCGGGCAGTTCACGCCACGGGCTCAGGAATCCGGGCTTCTGCGCCCCTTGTCCGGGACAGACGATCGCGAGCACTGGTACCTCCAGGGAGAGACGGGGCACGGCCCGCTCGGAGGACGAGACGGGCCGGCTGGGGGAGAGACCGTCGGGCCTCCCGTCACGAGGATGGGCGGCCCGACGGGGCGATCAGGACTCGCCGCCGAAGGAGCCGGACTGGCCGGCGTTCACATTCGTCAGGTCGTACTTGTCGATGGCCTGGCGCACCACCGAGGGGTCCACCTTGCCCTCCTTGGCGAGCAGCTGGAGGGCCTTGACGACCATCGAGTGCGCATCGATCTTCAGGTGACGGCGAGCTGCCGGACGGGTGTCCGAGAAGCCCCAGCCGTCGGCTCCGAGAACGCCGTAGCGACCCGGGATCCACTCGCGGATCATGTCCGGGACCATGAAGTCGTAGTCGGAGGTCGCGACGAACGGACCCTCGACGCCTTCGAGTCGCTGGGAGATCCACGGGGTGCGCTGATTCTCAGGATGCAGGAGGTTGTGCTTCTCGACCTCCTGGGCCTCCTTGCGCATCTCGGTCCACGAGGTGACCGACCAGACGTTCGCCTTCACGCCCCAGTCCTCGGCCAGCAGCTCGCGGGCGTGCAGCGCCCACGGGACACCGACGCCGGAGGCGAGTAGCTGAGCTTCGGGGCCATCGCCGTCAGGCTTGGCCTCGAGCAGGTACATGCCCTTGAGCAGCCCCTCGACGTCCAGGCCTTCGGGCTCCTTGGGCTGCACCATCGGCTCGTTGTAGACCGTGATGTAGTAGAAGACCTCTGCGACGCGGTCGTCCTCGCCGTACATGCGCTGGAGACCGTCGCGGATGATGTGGCCGAGCTCATACCCATAGGTGGGGTCGTAGATCACGGCCCCGGGGTTGGTCGACGCGAGGATCGGCGAGTGGCCGTCCATGTGCTGCAGGCCCTCGCCCGCGAGCGTCGTCTTGCCGGCGGTCGCGCCGATCACGAAGCCCTTGGCCATCTGGTCGCCGGCGGCCCAGAAGAAGTCACCGGTGCGCTGGAACCCGAACATCGAGTAGAAGATGTAGAACGGGATCATCGGGAAGTCGTGCGTGGCGTACGAGGTGCCTGCCGCGGTGAAGGCTGCGGTGGAGCTGATCTCGTTGATGCCCATGTGCTTGATCTGGCCGGAGGTGGACTCCTTGTAGGCCAGGAGCAGATCGCGGTCGACGGAGAGGTAGTTCTGACCGTCGGGGTTGTAGATCTTCGCCGTCGGGAACAGCGAGTCCATGCCGAAGGTGCGGGCCTCGTCGGGGACGATCGGGACCCAGCGCTTGCCGGTCTCCTTGTCGCGCATGAGGTCCTTCAGCAGCCGCACGAGCGCCATCGTGGAGGCGATCTCCTGCTTGCCGGAACCGCGCTTGACGACCTCGTAGGCCTTGTCGCCGGGGAGGTTCAGCGGCTTGTGCTCGGTGCGGCGTGAGGGGACCGGACCGCCGAGGGCGGCGCGGTGCTCCTTGAGGTACTTCATCACCGGTGCATCGTCGTCCGGCAGGTAGAACGGTGCGTCGTAGACGCTGCCGGCGGATTCGAGCTGCTCGTCGCTGATCGGGATGCGCAGCGTGTCGCGGAGGGCCTTGAGGTCCTCGGGGGTGAACTTCTTCATCTGGTGGGTCGCATTGCGGCCCGCGAAGTTCTTGCCCAGGCGGTAGCCCTTGACGGTGTGGGCCAGGATCACGGTCGGCTTGCCGTTGCTCTCGGTGGCCTGCTTGAACGCTGCGTAGATCTTCTTCGCGTCGTGACCGCCGCGGTTCAGCTTCCACCAGATGTCCTCATCGGACATGTCCTCGACGAGTGCCTTGGTGCGGGGGTCGCGGCCGAAGAAGTTGTCGCGGATGAACCCGCCGGACTCGGCGCGGTAGGTCTGGTAGTCGCCATCCGGGGTGGCGTTCATCAGGTCGATGAGCGCGCCGTCGGTGGACTCTTCGAGCAGCGGATCCCAGCCCGCGCCCCAGATCACCTTGATGACGTTCCAGCCGGCCCCGCGGAACTGGCTCTCCAGCTCCTGGATGATCTTGCCGTTGCCGCGCACCGGGCCGTCGAGGCGCTGCAGGTTGCAGTTCACGACGAAGGTGAGGTTGTCCAGGTGCTCCTTGGCGGCGATGTGCAGGGCGCCGCGGGATTCCACCTCGTCCATCTCGCCGTCGCCGAGGAATGCCCAGGTGTGCTGCTCGCTGGTGTCCTTCAGGCCACGGTTCTGGAGGTACTTGTCGAAGGAGGCCTGCTCGATCGCGGCGACCGGGCCGATGCCCATCGAGACGGTCGGGAACTCCCAGAAGTCCTGCATCGCCCGCGGGTGCGGGTAGGAGGGCATCCCGTGCTCGCTGGAGACCTCCTGGCGGAAGCCGTCGAGGTCGTCCTGGGAGAGGCGGCCCATCATGTAGGCGCGCGAGTAGATGCCGGGGGAGGCATGGCCCTGGAAGAAGACGTGGTCGCCGCCGCCGGGATGGTTGCGTCCGCGGAAGAAGTGGTTGAAGCCGACCTCGTACATGGTCGCGATCGAGGCGTAGCTCGAGAGGTGCCCGCCGACGCCGATCCCGGGAGCCTGCGCCCGGTGCACCACCATCGCCGCGTTCCAGCGGTTGATGTTGCGCAGCTCCTTCTCGAGCTCGAGGTCACCGGGGTACTCCGGCTGCTGCTCGACCGAGATGGTGTTCACGTAGTCCGTGGTGAGCGACTCCGGGAGGTGGATGTCCTCTTCCCGGGCGTGCTGGATGACGCTCTGGACGATCTCGGAGGCGCGCTCGGCACCGCGGTGCTCGACGAGACCGTCGAACGAGTCCAACCATTCCCGGGTCTCTTCCGGATCCGGATCCTGGGCATGGCTCGGCAGGTTGATGCCGATGGGACGAGGGGTCTCGTGCGAAGTCACACTGTCCTTCTCTCTACGGGAGGGGGCGGACCGGCCGGGGGAGCGGGAATCGCCGGTGGGCCCTGCTCCGTCGGCCTCGGTGCGTGCAAGCCTACCGTTGCCAGGAGGGCGCGGGACCTCCACGCACCGTCCGCATCTGTGACACGTCGGACATCGAATTCTCCGGTGCTGGTACCAGGACTCTCGTCCCGGAATGCATGTGAGGTGCGCGTGACATAGAATCAGGCCCGCGCAGCACGGCCTCGGGCCCTGCAGGCCCCCGTCGCTGCCGAGTTCGTCATACCCCCGCTCTGAAGGAGTCCTTTCTTGTCACCGTCGGCAGACGCCACTTCGTCCAGCTCCCTCGCCGAGGTGCTGAGCTTCACCACGGGCCAGATCGTGCAGGAGATCGGCTACGACGATGATGTCGATCTTGACCTGCGCGATGCGATCGAGGATCTCATCGGCGACGAGCTCGAGGATGAGGACACCCAGGAGATCGTGGACGCCGTGGTGCTGTGGTGGCGCGATGGCGACGGTGACCTCACCGACGCCATGGTGGACACCCTGCGGAACATCGAGCCCGGTGCGCCGGTGTGGATGCTGGTCCCCAAGGCAGGCCGCCCCGGTCACGTGATGCCGGGAGACATCCAGGAGAGTGCGAGCATCGCCGGGCTGCGGGTGATGAGCTCGGTGAGCCTCGCCGCGGACTGGAACGGCACCCGCCTGGCCAGCCGCCCCAGCTGAGCCGAGACGGAGAGATGCTCCCAGTGAGGAGCGTCATGTCGCCCGAGGAGTCGGGTGTCACGGGGGTCCGCCCCCGCCCGGGTCGTTAGCTCAGTTGGTCAGAGCGCCTGGTTTACACCCAGGAGGTCGGGGGTTCGAGCCCCTCACGACCCACCGGAACTTCCCTGGCTGCTTGTCGCCGCTGCAGCGCTCAGCGGGTGATCGTGTACAGCAGCACCAGCACCACGGGCACGGCGACGACCAGGCAGCCCCAGGTGATCGCGGTCTGTCGGTCCCGCATCTTCTCCTCATGGGTGCGCTCGGGGGCCTCTGGCCGTCCGGACTTCTCCCACTCTTCGCGGGCGCGCTGGCGCCGCACCAGGAGCTGTCCGACCAGGACGACCACCGAGACCAGAATTGCCACGGCCATGGCGAGCAGGATGAGATTCGTGATGGCGGTGCCTCCGGAAGGTCGCAGGGGTCAGGGACTGTGCACAGGGTCTCACGGCCCGGCCCGTCCACCTGGACGCTTCCTATACTGGCAGGGCAGCCATGACCGGCGTGCTCCGCAGCTCGCGGGGCCTCGGCCGGAGCCCCGTTGAAGGAGGAGCCGCGCAGGTGAGTGCACCCAGCAGAGAGTTCGACGTCGAGACGATTCGCGCAGACTTCCCGATCCTCACCCGGATGCTCGATCCGGACACCCCCCTGATCTACCTCGACGGCGGTGCCACCTCGCAGCGCCCCCAGCAGGTGATCGATGCCGAGGTCGCCTACCTCCTCAGCGACAACGCCGCGGTCAAGCGCGGCGCCCATCGGATGGCGGGCTTCGCAACCGACGCCTACGAGAATGCCCGCGAACGCATCGCGGACTTCCTCGGCGCCCCTTCTCCGGACGAGGTGGTGTTCACCAAGAACGCCACCGAGGCGCTGAACCTGGTCGCATACTCACTCGGCAACGGCGACGAGTCCACCCCGGCCCGGCTGCGGGTGCGCGAGGGGGACGAGATCCTGGTGACGGAGATGGAGCACCACGCGAACCTGGTGCCCTGGCAGGAGCTCGCCCGGCGCACCGGCGCGGCTCTGCGCTGGATCCCGGTGACTGACGAGTTCACCCTCGACCTCACCGATCTCGACTCGCTGGTCACCGAGCGCACCAAGGTCATCGCCTTCACCCATCAGTCCAATGTGCTGGGCACCGTGAACCCGGTCGGCACGCTGGTCGAGGCCGCGCGCGCCGTCGGCGCCCTCACTGTGCTGGATGCCGCGCAGTCCGCGCCGCACATGCCCTTCGACATCGCTGAGCTCGGGGTGGATTTCGTCGCCGCGTCCGGGCACAAGATGCTGGGCCCCACCGGGATCGGTGTGCTGTGGGGACGCTACGAGCTGCTCGCCGAGATGCCGCCCTTCCTCACCGGCGGTTCGATGATCGAGCTGGTCGATATGGAGCGCTCCACCTTCGCCGAGCCGCCCGCCCGTTTCGAGGCCGGCACCCCGCCGATCTCGCAGGCCGTGGGGCTCGCAGCGGCCTGCGACTATCTCGATGCTCTCGGGATGGAGCGGATCGCCGCCCATGAGCAGGCGCTCACCCAGCAGGCGCTGACCGGCCTCGCCGCGATCGACGGGGTGCGGATCATCGGCCCTGCGGCGTCCCCGTCACGCACGGGCGCGGTGGCCTTCGACGTCGCCGGCCGGCATCCCCATGACGTCGGCCAGGTGCTCGACTCGCTGGGCATCGAGGTGCGTGTGGGGCACCACTGCGCATGGCCCCTGCATCGCCGCTACGGCGTGCACGGCACCACTCGTGCCAGTTTCTCCGTCCACACCACCGCCGCCGAGGTCGACGCCTTCATCGCCGGCGTCGCCCACACCATCGACTTCTTCGGATCCCTCTCATGAGCAGCCAGCTGTCCGCCCTATACACCGAGCTCGTGATCGAGCACGACAAGCGCCCCCTGCATGCCGGGCTGCGCGAGCCGTTCTCCACCGAGGTCCATCACGTGAACCCCACCTGCGGGGACGAGATCACCCTTCGTCTGCAGCTCGCCGACGGGGGTGAGCGGATCGAGGACATCTCCTATGACGCCGTCGGCTGCGCGATGAGCCGCGCCGCCGCCTCGATGATGGCGGACCTGCTGATCGGTCGCACCATCGAGGAGGTCGCCCCCGCGCAGGACCACTTCGAGGCGGCCATGCGCTCCCGGGGGCGGCTCGAGGGCGACGAGGACCTCATCGGCGACAGCATCGCGCTGCTCGGCGCGGCGAAGTTCCCTGCCCGCGTGAAGTGTGTGCTGATGCCCTGGAAGGCCTACCAGGCGGCACTGGTCGAAGCACAGATGCTGGGAGCGTGAGCGTCGTGGAGAGCCACCGGGTTGCCGGCAACATGACCGTCGGTTCCGTGATCGGCGCCCTCGAGGACGCCTACCCGCTCGCGTGGGCGGAGTCCTGGGACCGGGTGGGCCTGGTGCTGGGGGAGCGGGGTGCCGCCGTGCAGCGCGTGCTGCTGGCGGTGGATCCGACGGTCGCGGTGGCGCGCGAGGCGGTGGACCGAGGCGCAGAGCTCCTGGTCACCCACCATCCTCTGCTGCTGCGCGGCGCGAGCTTCCTCCCGGCCGACGACGGCAAGGGCGCCGTGGTCACCCACCTGCTGCGGCACGGCACCGCCCTGTGGTGCGGGCACACGAACGTGGACCGCTCCACCCGCGGCACCGTCGGAGCATGGATCTCGCAGCTCGGCCTGCAGGACGCCTCCGCGCTGATCCCGGGGGAGGTGCCCGCGGAGGCGGCGCACGGCTCCCACCGCTTCGGACTCGGCGCCGTGGGCACCCTCCCCGCGCCCACCACGGTGGGGGAGCTGACCTCCGCGATCGCAGGCCTCGTCCCCGCGACCGCCCGCGGAATCCTTCACACCGGTGACGCCGACCGTCCGGTGCGCCGCGTCGCCGTCTGCCCGGGGGCCGGGGACTCCTTCCTCGACGCCGCCGCCGGCGCCGAGGTCGATGTGTACATCACCTCGGACCTGCGCCACCATCCGGCGCTCGAGCATCTCGAATCGGCCGCTGATCCCGCGGTGGTGCCGGCCCTGATCGATGTGCCCCATGCCGCGAGCGAGGCGCTCTGGCTTCCGCTCGCGAAGGAGCTGCTCGAGACCGCGGTGCCAGGCCTCGAGGTGCTCCTCAGCGAGCACACCACCGACCCCTGGGGCGGCCGCGCCGGCTGAGCTCAGGCCGCGCGATCCACCAGGACGAGGGTGTCGCCGTCGAGCTCGACCTGCAGGCCGGGCAACCCGGAGCTGACCGCGTCGACGGCCTCATCCGGCGTGGCCGGTGCGCGCTCCAGATCCATCAGCACCTGCGTGACCAGTCCGCGATATCGCTTCGCGTCGTGGGAGATCACCTTGCGCACACCAGCGCGCTCCTGCACGGGTGCCACGTCGAGCACCCGCACCCCGTCTCCGCTGCGCATCGGCATCATCGACCGGTACGAGCCCGAGCGGCAGTCGATCACCAGGGGAGAGCCGCTCTCGGCCTGCTCGGCTCGCAGCTGCGCGGCGAGAGGCCGCAGCTGCCGGGCCCACCACGTGCCCGCCTTGCCCAGCCGGGAGAGCGAGGACCCGGCGGAGAGCCGGTAGGCGGGGATGCGGTCATGAGCGGCGTCGACCAGCCCGAACAGGGCGCTCTGCACGAGCACCTGACGGTCCGCAGCAGGGGAGAGGCCCTCTGAGAGCTGGTCGTAGAGCACCCCTGAGTAGACCGTGAGCGGCCGGTCGACGGGTTCCTGCTCGAGATGGAGCATGCGCCCCACCAGCTCCGGTGCGGAGGCCGGGACGCCGAGGCGGAGCGCGGCATCAGCTCCCGCAGCCGTGCGCTGGGCAGCCCGCAGCATCGTCTGCCGCGCCTCGAACAGGGCCGGGCGCGAGAGCTCCTCGAGATCCAGCCGACCCGCGGTGATCTCCGGGGGGCGGGTCTTCGTCTCCGAGGGCGGCAGCAGGATCAGCATCCGACCATTCTGGTCCCGCCGCGCGCGCCCGCTGGTCAGGGCTCGGGGAGAGGTTCCGCACGTCGGCCCTGTCCAACCCGTGCTCCAGCCCGTGCTCCAGCTCGCGGTCGGTGCGGGTCTGTGCGGGTGAGAGCGGCGAGTGCGCGCGGTCAGTGCCCCTGCGAGTGCAGTCGAGACCGCTGCTGCCCGTAGACTGCAGCCGGACCAGTCGGCCGGGCAGCCGCGTCCTCGAGGCTCCGGCCTCGGGGCCGAGGAAAGTCCGGGCTCCATCCGGCACGGTGGTGGGTAACGCCCACCCGGAGTGATCCGCGGGACAGTGCCACAGAAAGCAGACCGCCGCCGCACCCCTCGGGGAGCGGCGGTAAGGGTGAAAGGGTGGTGTAAGAGACCACCGCGGCCTCGGTGACGAGGTCGGCACGGTAAACCCCACCGGGAGCAAGGTCAGACAGGGGATGTTCGAGGGCGCCGGCCCGAGTCCCTGGGTAGACCGCTGGAGGTCGTCGGCAACGGCGATCGTAGAGGGATGGCTGCCGATTACAGAACCCGGCTTATAGGCCGGCTGGTCCGCCCTTCGGGGCCCAGGCGCCGCGACCCTGAAGGGGCGCGGCGCGAGCCGTGTGCAGGGGGCAGAAGGCAGCGGCCTACTTCGCTGCCTCGCGCTTGACCTTCTCCTTCTCCCCCGCCTGCTGCTCGGACTTTTCCGCGGCCTTCTTCGCAGCCTTCTTGGCGGACTTCTCGTCTGACTTTCCGTCGGACGTCTTCCCAGCCTTCTTCGCGGCCTTCTTCAGTGACTTCTGCTCGTGGCGGGCGAGGGCTGCGGCGCCGACGATCCCGGCCTCGTTGCGCAGCTCCGCCGGCACGATCTCGGTCTTGAGATCCAGCAGCGGCAGGAACTTCTGATGCTTCTTGGACACACCGCCGCCGACGATGATCCGGGTGGGGCTGAAGAGGAACTCGACGTGCGAGAAGTACTCCTGGAGCCGGCCGGCCCAGGTCTCCCAGTCGAGGTCCTCCTTCTCACGGATGGAGCTGGCCATGTACTTCTCGGCGGAGTCCCCGTGCAGCAGCAGGTGGCCGAGCTCGGTGTTGGGCACGAGCCGCCCGTCCACGAAGGTCGCGCTGCCCACGCCGGTGCCCAGCGTGACCACCAGCACCACCCCCGAGGTGCCCTGGCCGGCGCCGAACGTCATCTCGGCGATCCCGGCGGCGTCGGCGTCGTTGACCACGAACACGTCGTGGCCGGTGCGTTCGGTGAGCAGCGCGTCCACGTCGGTCCCGATCCAGGACTTGTCCACGTTCGCGGCGGTCTGGGCCACCCCGGCCTGGATCACGGCAGGGAAGGTGACACCCACCGGCATATCGTCGTCGATGTCGAAGGAGGCGATCAGCTCTGCGACCGTGTCGGCGACGGCGTCGGGGGTGGAAGGCTGCGGGGTGGCGATCCGCACCCGCTCCGCGAGGAGCTCACCGGTGGCCAGATCCACCGGGGCGCCCTTGATGCCGCTGCCGCCGATGTCGATCCCGAAGGCCTTCTTGCTCATCGTGTCTCCTGGTTGCCGTGGGCGGGGCGCGAAGAGGCCCCGCGGATCTGTGCACCGGACGTGGCGGTGCTCACAACGGTTCAGAATACCCGGCGCAGCGGTGGCGGCGGCGCGCGGTCCGCGCCGCCTCAGACGACGGTCAGCAGCTCGGGCCCCTCGGCGGTGATCACCATCGTGTGCTCGAACTGCGCGGTGAAGGAGCGGTCCTTGGTCACGACGGTCCAGCCGTCGTCCCACTGCTCCCAGTCCTGCGAACCGATCGTCACCATCGGCTCGATCGTGAAGGTCATGCCCTCCTCGATGACGTCGTCGAACATCGGAGCGGAGTCGTAGTGGGGGATGATCAGCCCGTTGTGGAAGCCCTCGGCGACGCCGTGGCCGGTGTAGTCCTGCACGGACTCGTAGCCGTGGCGGGCCACGTACTTCTCGATCACGCGACCGATCACGTTCACCTCACGGCCGGGCTTGGCGACCTTGATGCCGCGCATCATCGTCTCGTGCGCGACGGTGATCAGATCCTGCGCGCGGGGGTGGATCTCGCCCACCGCGAACGTGGCGTTGCAGTCCCCATGCACTCCATGGATGAAGGCGGTGACGTCCACGTTGAGGATGTCCCCGGACTCCATCACGGTCGAGTCCGGGATGCCGTGGCAGATGACCTCGTTCAGGCTCGTGCAGCAGGACTTCTCGAAGCCCAGGTAGCCCAGCGTCGAGGGGTAGGCGCCGTGCTCGATCAGCACCTGGTGGACGACCTCGTCGATCCGGTCCGTGGTCACCCCCGGCTGAGCCGCCTCGCCAGCGGCCTGCAGGGCGAGAGCGGCGATGCGTGAGGCCTCGCGCACCCGCTCGATCACCTCAGGGGTCTGCACGCGGGGACCGCTGTCCGAGACCGCTTCGTCCTTGTCGACGTACTCGGGGCGCTCGATGCGCGCCGGCACGCTGCGACGGGGGCCGATGGTGCCGGGCACCAGCAGCGCGCGGCCTTCTGGACGGGTCCATTCCTGCTCTACAGTCATGTCCACCAGTCTCTCACCGACTTAGAAGGAGCCAGACGTGAGCGAGGGCACGCAGTTCTATTACAACCTCAGCACCGGGAACGTGGAGGAGGGGCAGCAGTCCCCCGGCACGGACCTGATGGGGCCGTACGCGACCCGACAGGAGGCGGAGCGGGCACTGCAGACCGCTGCCGCCCGCAATGAGAAGTGGGAGGAGGCCGACGAGAAGTGGGAGGACTACGGCACCCCGCCGGCGAAGCCCGACGGCGCGCGCTGAGCCTCCCGGCTCACTCGAAGGAGTGCTCAGGACCCGGGTAGCTGCGCTCCCGGACCTCGGCGCGGTACTGCTGCGCGGCCTGCTGGAGATCTCCGCGCAGATCCGCGAACGCCTTCACGAACTTGCCCTGGAAGCCGGAGAGCCCGGCCATGTCCTGCCAGACCAGCACCTGGCCGTCGCAGCTCGGCCCGGCGCCGATCCCGATGGTGGGAACGGAGACCGCCTCGGTCACGCGTGCGGCGAGCGCGGCGGGGACCAGCTCGAGCACGATGGCGGAGGCTCCTGCCTCCTCGAGGGCGAGGGCATCGGCGAGGAGCTTCTCGGCGCCGGCCTCGTCACGGCCCTGGACCCGGTGGCCCGAGAGCGAGTTCACCGACTGCGGGGTGAAGCCGAGATGGCCACACACCGGGATCCCGGCATCGACCAGCGCCCGGACCTGCGCGGTGACCTCCACCCCACCTTCTAGCTTGACCACCTCGGCGCCCGCGCGGATCAGCTCGACGCCATGGCGCAGCGCATCCGTCGGCCCGCTCTCATAGGTCCCGAAGGCGAGGTCCGCCATCACCAGCGGTCGGTGCACGCTGCGGGCCACCGCAGCGGTGAAGGTGAGCATGTCCTGATGGGTGGTCGCGGTGGTGGAGGAGTGGCCCAGCACCGTGCTGCCCACGGAATCCCCGATCAGCAGCACCTCGATGCCTGCCGCCTCGAAGATCTGAGCGGCGAACTGGTCATAGGCGGTGAGCATCGCGAAAGGCTGTCCCTGCGATTTGGCCAGCTGCAGATGACGCAGGCGGATCTTCGCCGGAGAGGCGGGGGACTCAGTGCTCACAAGGCGCTCCTGGGCAGTGAACGGGTGGGGAACTGCGCTCCAGCCTATCGCCGTCGGGGCCACCCCACAGCGCCTTCGCCCGGTCGCCGGTCTCCTGCCGCAGGAGGTCCCGGAGTGTGCCACTCTGGTGCCGACCCACTCATCGGTCGGCCAGGAGGAGAAGGCGACGTGAGATCGAGGAAGCAAGGCATCGGCCGCCGCATCGCCGCGGGCGCCGGGATGCTGGCGCTCGCGCTGGGCGCCGCGGCCTGCACCGGCGGTGAGGACGAACCGCCCGAGTCACCGCGGGCCAGCACCTCGCCGCAGGATGCACCCGGACCTGCGACCGCTGAGGAGAGCACCCCCGCTGCGAGCGACGGCGGGGGGCAGGTCGCCGGCAGCCCGTTCAGCGACGAGCAGCTCGAGGCCGCCTCGCAGCGATTCGTCGAGGGTCTGCAGCTGCTGGATGACCAGGACTGGGACGCGGCATGCGCCCTGGTGCTGGATCCCACCACCCGTACTGCCCCCGAGGGAGAGCGGCTCCAGGAATGCGCCGACGGGGTGGAACCCGCCCTCGCCTCCTACTCCGAGCTGCTGGTGCCGGGCCGGTTCGACGTGATCGACACCTCGATGGTGGAGGCTGTCGACAACGGTGACGGCACCGTCTCGCTGAGCCTGCTCGGGGAGCCGCTGGACATCCCGATGGTGCAGGGCGACGACCAGGAATGGTATTTCTCCCTCCCCTTCTGAGCCTGGTACGACGCCTCGAGAAGGTGCGCCATGGGGAGTTCTCCCCAACGACAGCGCGGCCGCTGCTGTGCCACGCTCAGCGGTGTCGGCATCCGCGTCGGCATCCAGAGGGAGGACAGCATCATGACGTCGATCATGCGCAGGACAGTTCGTGGGACCGCTGCAGGGCTGGGGGCCCTTGCCATCATCGTCGGGGCCGCTGCCTGCGGTGGCGGGGATGCCGAGACCACGGACCCCGCGGTCTCGGAGGAGGAGCCCGCCGAGGAGGAGGGCGAGCCCGCCGAGGAGGCCGACCCTGCCGAGACCGAGGAGGACGGCGGCGAAGCGAGCACCGACGAGGGCACGGACTCCGAGGGCGACGAGGCAGCTGCTGGCGAGGGTGACGACGCAGCTGCTGGCGAGGGCGACGACGCCACAGCCGGCGAGGCCCTCAGCGAAGAGGACCTCACCGCAGTGGGTGACCGCTATTTCGAGTTCCTGCAGGCCGCCGCCCAGAGCGATGGCACTGCGGCGTGCGCGTTGATCCTCAACCCGCTGACCGACGAACCGTTGGAGGGCACCGTGCTCGAGCAGTGCGCCATCGGCTTCGAGGGCGAGGCCGGGGCAGAAGGCGTCGATCCCTCCATGTTCGATGCGCTCGATCGCTCGATGTTCGAGGGCGTCGACAACGGAGACGGCACCGCCGGGGTCAGCGTGATGGGTCAGGATGGCGGGATGACATTCCTCAAGGCTGATGACGGCCAGTGGTACATCGACGGCAGCGACTACATCTGAGCGTCCCTCCCGTGAGATCGACGCCCCGGCATCCAGCATCCGGATGCCGGGGCGCTCTGTCATCTCCGGGTGGGGGGCCTGAGGCACACTGGTCGCATGGGACATCTCCACGATGACGTCATCCGCACCGTCTCCGATCAGGACGTGCGCTTCATCCGGCTGTGGTTCTGCGATATCGCGGGGACGCTGAAGTCCATCGCGATCTCCCCCTCGGATCTCGAGACCGCCTTCACCGAGGGCATCGGCATCGACGGCTCCACCATCGAGGGTCTGACCCGCAGCTTCGAGTCCGACATGCTCCTGCGCCCCGACCCCGGCACCTTCGAGCTGCTGTCCTGGCGGGGGGAGACCAACGCGACCGGTCGCATGATGTGCGACGTGCTCACCCCCGACGGGGAGCCGGCCGCCTCGGACCCGCGGCGGGTGCTGCGCCAGGCCCTGGGCCGTGCGGAGGAGAAGGGGCTGGAGTTCTTCACCCACCCCGAGATCGAGTTCTACCTCTTCGAGG
Source organism: Brachybacterium sp. (assembly GCF_052095815.1). Taxonomy (NCBI): domain Bacteria; kingdom Bacillati; phylum Actinomycetota; class Actinomycetes; order Micrococcales; family Dermabacteraceae; genus Brachybacterium; species Brachybacterium sp. The sequence goes on from NZ_JBQDLF010000001.1 coordinate 110,441, forward strand.
AGCCCTATGCACAGGGAGAGGCGCTGCGCCCGATCGACAACGCCGGCTATTTCGACCATGTCCATCGAGGGCAGGGCCAGGATTTCCGGCGCACCGCGATCCAGCACCTGGAGGCGATGAACATCCAGGTCGAGTTCTCCCACCACGAGAACGGACCCGGTCAGAACGAGATCGATCTGCGCTACGCCGACGCGCTCACCACGGCGGACAACATCGTCACCCTCCGCACCGTGGTCAAGGAGGTCGCGCTGTCGATGGGCCAGGTCGCCACCTTCATGCCCAAGCCGATGATCGACCAGCCCGGCTCCGGCATGCACACCCACCTCTCGCTCTTCCAGGGCGGCAAGAACGCCTTCCACGAGCCGGGTGCCGAATACGGGCTCTCACGCACCGGTCGTCAGTTCATCGCCGGGCTGCTTCGCCACGCACCGGAGTACAGCGCGGTGACGAATCAATGGGTGAACTCCTACAAGCGCCTGTGGGGTGCGCAGGAGGCGCCGAGCTATGTGTGCTGGGGGCACAACAACCGCTCCGCCCTGGTGCGGGTGCCCTTCCACAAGCCCACCAAGGGCACCAGCTCCCGCGTGGAGTTCCGGGGACTGGACTCCTCGGCCAACCCCTATCTCGCCTTCTCGGTGCTGCTGGCCGCCGGGATGGCGGGCATCGAGGGGGAGTACGAGCTGCCCGAGGGGGCGGAGGACGCGGTCTGGGATCTCTCCGAGCGGGAACGGCGGGCCATGGGCATCGACCCCCTGCCCTCCGACCTCTTCCGTGCCCTGGAGGTGTTCGAGAGCTCCGAGCTGATGGCCAGCACGCTCGGCGAGCAGGTCTTCGAGTTCTTCCTGCGGGACAAGCGCCAGGAATGGCAGCGCTACCGCGAGCAGGTGACCGACTACGAGCTGCGGTCGACCTTCAGCCGGGTCTGAGGACACCGGCGCTGAAAACGCCGCGTCATTGGAAGTCGCGTGAGTGAGAGCCGCGTGAGTGTAGGCCGCGTCAGTGAAAGAAGAGCACGTGAGCAGCGAACCGTCGACCACCACCGGGGCCCTCGCGCGCCTCGGCTTCAGCAGCACCGACCGAGTGCGCCGCTTCCTCGCCGAACCGGCCCTGGCCGGACTCGGCGGCGACGCCGCCCGGGCCCTGGGCCGCACCGCCGACGGCGACGACGCGGTGCTGGGCCTGCTGCGACTGGCCGAAGCCGCGCAGGAGGCGGGGCAGCAGCCGCTGATGGAGGGGTTCCTCGGCGGCATCGGGACGGCGGGCACACCCGGGCATCGCCTCATCACCCTGCTGGGCACCTCTGTTGCTCTCGGAGACTTCCTGGCGCGCCATCCCGAGCATCTGAGCCTGCTGCGCGAGGGCGACGACGAGCTCACGATGACCGCGACCGAGATCCGGCGCACCCTGCTCGAGGCCGTCGGGGCAGATCCCGCGGCGGACGTCCCCGTCGCCGGTGACGGCGGCCGCGAGATGCGAGATGCCCTGCGCATCGCCTATCACGGCCGGCTCGCGCAGATCGCTGCCGCGGACGTCGGCGCGACGGACCCGACAGCGCTCCAACCCCGCGTCTCCGCCGCGATCAGCGACCTTGCCGATGCGGCGCTCGAGGCCGGCGCGGCGATCGCGCGGGCGACCATCGAAGGCCACGAGAAGGTGCGCTGGGCGGTGATCGCGCTCGGCAAGACCGGTGCCCGCGAGCTCAACTACATCTCCGACGTCGACGTCATGCATGTCGTCGCCCCCGCACAGCGCCCTGAGGACGGTGATGAGGGGGAGGGAGACGTCATCGCGATCGGCGCGGCCCTGGCCCGCGAGCTCGCCCGGGCCTGCTCCGAGCGCACCGGTGAGGGCTCGCTGTGGCAGGTCGATGCGAACCTCCGCCCCGAGGGGAAGGACGGACCCCTCGTGCGCACCGTCCCCTCCTACCGCCGCTATTACACCGAGTGGGCGAAGTCCTGGGAGTTCCAGGCGCTGCTGAAAGCACGCGCGGCCGCCGGGGACCACGCGCTCGGGCTCGAGTTCGAGGCGATGGTCGAGCCCTGGGTGTGGCAGGCCTCCACCCGGGACGGCTTCGTCGAGGATGCCCGCGCGATGCGACGGCGGGTGGTGGCCCACATCCCGCGCGCCGAGGTCGAGCGGAATCTCAAGCTCGGACCGGGCGGATTGCGGGATGTGGAGTTCACCGTGCAGCTGCTGCAGATGGTGCATGGCCGCGCCGACGAGGTGCTCCAGGGCCGCTCCACCCTCGATGCCCTCGCCCGGCTCGGAGAGGGCGGCTACATCTCGCGGGACCACGTCGCGGAGATGGACGAGGCCTACCGCTTCCTGCGCTGCGTCGAGCACCGCCTCCAGCTGCACCGCCTGCGCCGCACCCAGGTGCTACCCACCGCAGCCTCCGATCTGCGCCGTCTCGCCCGCAGCCTGGGCCTGTCCACCGATGAGTTCCATCAGCGCTACCAGCGCACACGGCGCCGGGTGCGGCAGCTGCACGAGGAGATCTTCTACCGGCCGCTGCTGCTGACCGCCTCGCAGCTCAGCGACGGGCAGATCCGACTGAGCCAGGAGGACGCCGCCGCCCGCCTCTCGGCGATCGGCTACCGCGACCCCTCCCGGGCGCTCGACCACATCTCCGCGCTCACCGAGGGCATCTCCCGCCGCGCGAAGATCCAGCGTCAGCTGCTGCCCGCCATGCTCGAATGGTTCGCTGACGGCGTCGACCCGGACCTCGGCCTGCTGGGCTTCCGCCGGCTCTCGGACACGATCGGCTCCGCACATTGGTACCTGGGCCTGCTGCGCGACTCCGGCCTCGCCGCCAAACGACTCACCCGGGTGCTCGCCTCCGGCCGCTACGTCGGCGAGCAGCTCGAGCGGATCCCCGAAGGGGTCCGCTGGCTCGCCCGCGACGAACAGCTGCGCCCCCTCGCCCGCGACGTGCTGGGGCGGGAGTTCCTCGCCGTCATCTCCCGGGTCGATGACGCGGAGGTGGCCCGTGATGTGCTGCGCCGCACCCGCAACCGCGAACTGCTGCGCATCGCCCTCGCCCACCTCACCGGCGTGGCGAGCCCGGCCGTGGTCGCTCGGGCCCTGACCGACCTCGCCGAGGCGGTGCTCGAGGCCGGAATGCTGGTCGCCCTGCACGTCGTGGCCCGGCACCGGGAGGTGGTGGGGGAGGACGCCGAGACCCTCGACAGCGAGCCGGAGGTGGATGTCGAGACCGCACTGCGCCTGCGCGAGAAGCGCTCCGACCCGGCACGGGCGCTGGGGATCGAGATGGCGATCATCGCAATGGGCAGCTTCGGAGCCCGCGAGATGGGGTACTCCTCCGACGCCGATGTCCAGTTCGTCGTGATCGACCGCGGCGCCGGCAAGTCTGCGGTCGAGATCGCCGGTGCGGTCGCCGCCCAGATCCAGAAGATCCTCAACGCCCCGACCGCACGCTCAGACATGCGGGTCAGCGCGGACCTCCGCCCCGAGGGGAAGGTGGGTCCGCTCGCCCGCAGCCTCGACTCCTGGAGCGACTACTACCGCCGCGACGCGGAGACCTGGGAGAAGCAGGCCCTGCTGCGGGCACGGCCCGTGGTCGCCTCCGAAGCGGTCGCCGAGCAGCTGCGCGAGGAGATGGACCGCTACCGCTATCCCGAGGGCGGGCTGCCGGAGTCGGCCCGCCGTGAGATCACCCGGATGAAGGCGCGGGTGGAGTCCGAGCGGCTGCCCCGCAACACGGATCCCTCTCTCCATGTGAAGCTCGGCCGGGGCGGGATGACGGACGTGGAATGGTCCGCCCAGATCCTGGCGCTTGAGCACGGCCACGAGGTCGAGGGGCTGCGCACGCCCCGCACCCTCGACCAGCTCACGGCCGCCGCGGAAGCGGGCCTGCTCACCGCCCGCGAGGCCCAGGAGCTCACCGATGCCTGGACCCTGGCCTGGCAGATCCGGCGCGGACTGTTCCTGTGGAAGGGCCGCGAGGGGGATGTGCTGCCCACTGACCGTCACGACCTGCGCGCCCTGGCGCTGTTGATCGATGGCGAGGATGGTTCCGCCTCCGAGCTCGAAGAGCGCTACTTCCGCCTGACCCGTCGGGCCAGGATCATCGCCGAGCGGCTCATCTTCGGTGAGGAGGAATGAGCGGCTCGCGTGTGATCCGGGGAGCGGCCCGGCGCGTCCGCGCACCGGCTGGGCTCACCTGTGCGCGCCGCGGCGTACGGTGGGCGTCGTCCATCATCCTCGTCGCCCTGGCGACGCCAGTTCCCCTCCTGAGGACTCATGACCACGCCCTCTCTCAGCGCTGACACCCCGCGCGGCCGCATGTACCGACTCGAGCCCGACGGGCCGCTCATGTACCCCTCGATCACCACGGTCGCGGGAGCGCGTGCGAAGGACTTCCTGCAGGGCTGGTACGCGACGATGGCCTCCAAGCGGGCGCTGGACATGTATGCCTGGCTGGACCGGAACCCGCAGCGTGCCTCCGCAGAGATCTCCCGGGTGACCCGTGACCGCTGGGGAACGCAGAAGCGCATCGCGGCGGCCGCCCCGGAGTACACCCGCTCCGCCGCAGACTTCGGCACCCTCGTGCACACCGCCTGCGAGGACTGGGGCACCAGCGGCGCCCGTCCCGATGCCGCCCACCTCGGAGCGCTCATCGACCAGATGCGCACCGCACACGGCAGCTTCGCCGACGAGAAGGATCCCCAGGCCCTCATCTCCCGCGCCGAGGTGCGCCTGGACGGCTATGGCCGCTTCCTCGAGGACTATCAGCCCGAGTTCCTCGAGATCGAGCAGACCGTCGTGAACCACACCGTGGGCTACGCCGGCACCACCGATGCGATCGTGAAGATCGGCAACACCGTGCTCAGCGCAGACATCAAGACCTCGAAGAAGGTGCGCGGAGACTACGCCCTGCAGGGGGTCGCCGTGTGCCGCGCCGAGCTGCTGCTGGACGACGACGGCACCACGCGCGAGATGCCCGAGCTGACCGGCGCGTTCATCATCCACCTGCCCGAAGCCGGTGGCTACAAGGCGGTGCCGCTGCGCACCGGGGACGCCGAGTTCGAGGTGTTCCGCTCCCTGCGCGCGGCCTGGTCCTTCGAGCCCGACGAGTGTGCGCTCGAGCCGGCCGACGGGCCCAAGGATCTGCTGCTCTCGCTGCTGCGCAGCAAGGGCGGGCTCGACACCCTGGGCTGACGCCTTGCGGGAGGCCCTCCCTGCCCGTTCCCCGCGCCAGTCCGCGGCGGGCACGCTGTGCACGTTCTGTGATTCCCCCTTGCTCCGCATTGAACACGCGTATAGGGTGTTGAACGACAGTTCAATGGAGCCTCTGTTCGAGGCTCGAAGCGAGCCGAGGGAGCGCCCATGGAACCCACCCCACCTGCCGAGGAGCGCATCCTTCGCGCCGCTCTGCAGCGCTTCGCCGTCGACGGGCTCAGCGCGCCACTGCGTGCCGTCGCCCAGGACGCCGGGGTCAGCGCGGGTCTGATCATCCACCACTACGGCTCTCGTGAGCGCCTCCTCGAGGCGTGCGACCGACGGGCGCTCGAGGTGACCCACGAGAACAAGCTCGACGTCTTCACCGGCGGCTCCGGGGTGATGCTCGCCCAGCTCGCCGAGACCGAACGCTACGCCCCGGTGGTCGGCTACGTGCTGCGCCGGCTCCAGGCCGGCGGACCCCTGGCACAGCAGCTGGTCGCGGACTTCGTCGTCGACGCCACCGACTACTTCGAGCAGGGCGTGCACGCCGGGCTGATCAGCCCCAGCCGCGATCCTGTGGCCCGCGCCCGCGTGCTCACGGAGATGGCACTCGGCGCGCTGCTGCTCCAGCTGCCCGCCCAGCGGGACCATCTCGATCTCGCCGACCTCCCCACCTGGCTGCGCAGCTACACCGACTCGCTGATGCTCCCGATGCTCGAGCTCTTCACGACGCCCCTGCTGCAGGACAGCTCGCTGCTGGATGCCTATCGCACTGCCGCAGCGAGCGGCGACCACACCCCGACAACCACCGAAGGGAACACCTCATGAACACTGCCCATGCCCCCGACCCCGACCCCGCCGCCGGCCGCACCGGGTCAGCTCCGGCGACCACCGATGCGCCGCCGACCACCGATGCTCCGGCCCCCACCGATGCGCCGCCGACCACCGATGCCGCCGTCGTGGTCCGAGGTCTCACCAAGACCTTCGGCACCACCCGAGCCCTGGACGGTTTCGACCTCACCGTGCCCCGCGGCCAGGTCACCGGCTTCCTCGGACCCAACGGCGCCGGGAAGTCCACCGCCATCCGCGTCCTGCTGGGACTGCTGCGGGCCAGCTCGGGCACCGCCGAGGTGCTCGGCATGGATCCGTGGTCCCATGCCGTGCAGATTCATCACCGACTCGCCTACGTGCCGGGAGATACGAACCTCTGGCCGAACCTCACCGGGGGAGAGGCGATCGACGTGCTCACCCGCGGCGAGAAGGGCGCCGCCCACCAGCGTCGCCGGAGCGAGCTCATCGAGCGCTTCGAGCTCGATCCCACCAAACGCTCCCGCACCTACTCCAAGGGGAACCGGCAGAAGGTCTCCCTGGTCGCAGCGCTGTCGCGGGACGTGGACCTGTACATCATGGACGAGCCCACCTCGGGCCTGGACCCCCTGATGGAGGCGATCTTCACCGACGAGGTCGCCCGCCTGCGGGCCGATGGCCGCACCGTGCTGCTGTCCAGCCACATCCTCGCCGAGGTCGAGAAGCTCTGCGACACGGTGACGATCATCCGCGCCGGCAAGGACGTCGAATCCGGGACCCTCGCCCAGCTGCGGCACCTGACCCGCTCGACCGTCGCGGCCACCTCGAGCGCGGAGCCCGCCCGGCTCGCCGCCCTGGACGGCGTCCACGACCTCGTGGTCGACGGCGATCGGCTCCGCTTCGACGTCGACGACGCCGCTATGCACGACGTCCTGCCGACGCTGACCCGGATGGACGTCACCGCGTTGACGATCACCCCGCCCTCGCTCGAGGACCTCTTCCTGCGCCACTACGGAGATGACCTCACCGCAGGGCCCCGCGGAACCGGGACGGAGGAGTCATGAGCGCCGTGACCGGCACGCCCGCACTGCACACGCATCGGGCCCCACCGGTGGCGGGATCGCCGCTGACGGGTCTGGGCTCCCTGGTGCGGCTCTACGGGCGGATCTCACGCCGCGCGATCATCGTCTGGACGCTCGCCCTGCTCGTCCTCGTGCCCGCCTCGATCTACGCGATGCAGGAAACCTACCCCGATCAAGGGGCGCTCGATGCGCGGGCGATGCTGCTGGACAACCCGTCGGCCGTCATGATGACCGGGCCGTTCTTCGCCACCGAGCAGTACACCTTCTGGGCCATGGTGGCCAATGAGCTCTTCCTCTACATACTGATCCCGGCCGCGATCATGAGCGTGCTGCTGACCGTGCGCCACACCCGCGCAGAGGAGGAGGCCGGGCGCCTGGAGATGATCCGGGCGCTGCCCACCGGCAGGCTCGCCCCCGCCGTGGCCGCGCTCCTCATCGTCACCGCCGCGAACCTCGCACTCGGCGCGGCCATCACTATCGGCACCCTTGCCATGGGCGGAGAGGTCGCGGGGTCTGTTGCGCTCGGCCTCGCGACAGCGCTGACCGGGATGGTCTTCGCCGCGATCACAGCTGTCGCCGCGCAGGTCACCGAGCATGCCGGCACCGCCTCCGGGATGGCGCTCGGGCTGCTGGCCCTCGCGTTCATGGTGCGCGGCATCGGCGACGTGATCGACCGGCAGGGCTCCTGGCTCTCCTGGCTCTCGCCGCTGACCTGGGCTCAGCAGACCCGCGTCTTCGTGGATCTGCGCTGGTGGCCGCTGCTGGTCTCCCTCGCGGCGGTGATCGCCCTGCTGGTGCTCGCCGGGGCGCTGTCCCGCCGCCGTGATGTGGGCGCCGGGCTGCGAGCTGCCTCGGGCGGGCCGCGCCGCGCGTCATCCGCACTGCTGGCTCCCGGCGGTCTCGCCCGGCGTCTGGTGAGCGGGTCGATGCTCGCCTGGGGCATCGGACTGTTCCTGTTCTCCCTCGCCTTCGGCTCCCTCGCCTCCTCGCTCACGGACCTCGTCGAGGAGATGCCGACGATCCAGGAGTTCGCTCCCATCTCGCTGGATGACCTCACCGGCTCGTTCTCCGCCTTCGTGCTGATGATGCTCGCGATCGGGCCCGCCGCCCTCATCGTCTCCGGGGTGCTGCGGATGCGCACCGAGGAGGTCGCCGGCCGTCTGGCCGGGGTGCTGGTGGCGGGGACCTCCCGCGTGCGCCTGGCCGTGATGTGGTTCCTGGTCGTGCTGGTCGAGGTCGCGCTGATGCAGGTGCTGCTCGGCTTCGGGGTGGGGATCGGCGTGTGGGCCGCGACCGATGACATCTCCTGGATCGGGGACATGACCTTCGCCGCTCTCGCGTACCTGCCCGCGATCGCGCTCTACGGTGCCTTCGCCCTCGCCTCTTACGGACTGCATCTGCGCGCCACGGGCCTCGCCTGGCTGCTGGTCGTCTTCACCGCGCTGGTCACCTTCCTCGGCGACATGCTGGGACTGCCCGACGGGGTGAAGGACCTCTCCCCGCTGAGCCACGTCCCGCTGCTGCCGTCGGCGGAGTTCGAGAGCCTGCCGCTGCTGGTGATGGGCGGACTGGCAGCTGTGCTCGTGGTGGCGGGGCTGCTGCTCCTGCGGCGACGGGATCTCGCAGCGGGCTAGCGGCGCTCGCGCGCGGGGAGGAGACTGCCCGGACGCAGGCACGTGACCCCGCGGGACGAATACTCCGCGGCCGACGAGAGGCGGACCCGATGTCGAAGTACCTGATCTCCTTCCCCAGCAGTGCGATGACCGTGCGAGGACCCGACCTGCAGGCAGCCGCAGACGCCTCCCACGCCGTGGTGCGCGAGGCGAAGGCGGCTGGCGTGTGGGTGTTCGGAGGCGGAATCGACGAGAGCGTGCCGCCCGTCATGGTCGACGGCACCGGCACGGTGCTCGAGAGCACCTACGCCGAGACCCGCCACATCGAGGGCGGCTATGCCGTACTCGAGCTGGCCAACCGGGAGGAAGCGCTGGACTGGGCCCAGAAGCTTGCCGTCGCCTGCCGCTGCGCCCAGGAGGTGCGGGTGTTCGGGGACGATCCGGAGAGCTGAACCTCAGTGGCCGTGGTGGGTGCGGACCGGGGCGGGAGCACCCGCGGCCCGGCACCGACGGTGACTCAGAGCCAGCTGAGGTTCACCGGGAGCCAAGGATCAGAACGGGCCGATCCGCACCACTGCACCCGCGAGATCCATGTCCCAGGCGATCTGACAGGTCAGCCGGGAGGTGGGTTCGCGCTCCGCCTCGGTCAGGCTGTCCAGCACATCGGCCTCGTCCTCATCGATCTCGCCTGCGGTCTCGAAGGAGACCTGGTCGAGGAAGGAGTGGCAGGTGGAACAGGAGGCGTTCCCTCCGCAGATCGCGAGGATCGGGAAGCTGTTGCGGACCAGGCATTCCATGAGGGACTCGTCGTCCTCCCATTCGACGCCGGGGTTTTCGACGCCTTCGCGGTCGATGACGGTGATCTCGATACTGCTCATGCCCCTATTCCACACCCTCCGAGGCTCTGGGGCCAGTCGGGTCCAGGAGGGCTGGCCCACGACGCGGTGAACGAGGGCTGTGAACGAGTGCGGTGAACGAGAAGGGCCCCCGGCCCGCGGCGACGCGGAGCAGGGGCCCATCCTCAGACGAGTCGAACTCAGATGTCGTAGTAGAGCTCGAATTCGTGCGGGTGCGGGCGGTAGCGGAACGGATCGATCTCTGTGGTGCGCTTGAGCTCGATCCAGGTCGAGATGAGATCGGCCGGGAAGACGTCACCCTCGGTGAGGTAGTCGTTGTCGGCCTCGAGGGCATCGAGTGCTGCTCCGAGGGACTCGGGCAGCTGCTTGATCTGCTTGTGCTCCTCCGGCGGCAGCTCGTACAGATCCTTGTCGATCGGCTCCGGCGGCTCGATGCGGTTGCGGATGCCGTCGATGCCGGCCATCAGCTGCGCGGCGAAGGCCAGGTACGGGTTCGCCGAGGGGTCCGGCGCACGGAACTCGACGCGCTTGGCCTTGGGCGAGGAACCGGTGACCGGGATGCGGATCGCGGCGGAACGGTTGCGAGCCGAGTAGACCATGTTCACCGGCGCCTCGAAGCCGGGCACCAGGCGCTTGAAGGAGTTCACCGTGGGGTTGGTGAAGGCCGTCAGCGAGGGGGAGTGCTCGATGATCCCGCCGATGTACCAGCGGGCGATGTCGGAGAGTCCGCCGTAGCCGCGCTCGTCGTAGAACAGCGGCTCGCCGTCCTTCCACAGCGACTGGTGGGTATGCATCCCCGAACCGTTGTCGCCGAACAGGGGCTTGGGCATGAAGGTCGCCGTCTTGCCGGCATCCCACACGCAGCTCTTGACGACGTACTTGAACTTCATGACGTCATCCGCTGCCTGCAGCAGGGTGTTGAAGCGGTAGTTGATCTCCTGCTGGCCTGCGGTGCCGACCTCATGATGGGCCCGCTCGACCTGCAGGCCGGTCTCCTCCAGCACAGCGCAGATCTCATCGCGCAGATCCGCCATCTGATCGTTCGGCGGGACCGGGAAGTAGCCGCCCTTCAGGCGCGTCTTGTAGCCCTGGTTGCCGCCGAACTCGGACTCGTCGCGGTCGGTGTTCCAGACCGCCTCGTCGGAGTCGATGCTGTAGAAGCCGGAGTTCACCGTCGTCTTGAAGCGCACATCGTCGAAGATGTAGAACTCGGCCTCCGCGGCGAACAGCGCAGTGTCGGCGATGCCGGTCGACTTCAGGTACTCCTCGGCCTTCGACGCCACGGTGCGGGGGTCGCGGGAGTACGGCTCATCCGTGAACGGGTCCACGATCGAGAAGTTGATGATGAGGGTCTTGCGCTCGCGGAAGGGATCGAGATAGGCGGTCTCCAGATCCGGGACGAGCTTCATGTCGGACTCGTGGATCGCCTGGAATCCGCGGATCGAGGAGCCGTCGAAGAGCTGGCCGGTCGCGATGGCCTCCGCGTCGAAGGTGCTCGCGGGGATGTTGAAGTGCTGCATGACGCCGGGAAGGTCGCAGAACCGGATGTCGATGAACTCGACACCCTCTTCTTCGACGTACTTCACGACCTCGCTGGGATTGTTGAACACATGCCCTCCATTCGCGCCCGTGGCGCGTGTTGTGCTGTCTGACCCCGATGGGCGTCACCTGATGAGCTCCGTCGGCCCCCAAGGGACCTGAGCTCGGGTGCGCCCAATCCTAATGCTGTGTCCCGCAGCACTCCGGGAACCGGCGCTCCCAGATCGGCGCACTATGGTCGTGCTCGTGATCGAACGCAAGGACCTCGGTGCCTGGCTCGAAGGCGCCCCCCACGAGACCGGCTACGTCAAGGGCTCCTCCATCGGGCTGCCCGCGGAAGGGCCCGGTTCCGTGGCGCCGTTCTGGCGCCGGCCGCTGTCGGTGGTGATCGATTGGGGGCTGTGCATGCTGGCCTCGGCGCTCGTGTTCGACGGTGATGCGCTGGCGAACCTGGTGCTCTTCGTGGCGATGAACGTGCTGTTCCTGACGCTTTTCGGGGCAACCGTGGGACAGTTCGTGCTGAAGCTGCGAGTGCGGCCCGTCCGCGGGCGCAGCCCGATGCTGCTGAGGTCCATGATCCGCACGGGGATGATCCTGCTGCTGCTCCCGACGGTGGTCTGGAACAAGGACGCGCAGCCGCTGCACGACGTGGCCGCGGGTACGGCTGTCGTCACCGTCTGAGCTGTCCATCCCCGTCTGAGGCGCGACAGCTGGCCTCCGAGGTGCCCGATCCGCGGCCGCTGTGCGCTCCGACCCTTCATGGACATCGCCCCTCCTCAAGCCGCTGACCTGCGACGATAGTCAATGTCACGAAAAGATCACGGAGGTAACGGGACGGTAACGGCGTGGTGGCCGGCGGGCGGCGCCAGCAGGAGAGCCGCGTCAGCTTGATGGCAGCGCCGACGGGAGGCCCGTGCCGATGGGAGGCCCGCGCCGACAGGAGAGCCGAGCCCGCAGGAGGGTCAGTGCGCGCAGGTGGGGCCGCGCCCGCACGTGGAGCGGCCCAGCAGGAGGCCTCGCCCGACTGGGCACGACGAAGCCCCCGTCTGGAACTCCAGGCGGGGGCTTCACAGCAGGGGAGAGGGGCTCAGCGGCCTCGCATCGCCTTGCGATTGGGGCGGGCGCGCATCGGGTCGACGCCCTTAGGGATTGACTGCCGCAGCGAGCGGCGCAGAGCGTTCAGCCGCTTCGTGACCTGGGCGGCCTCATCCTTGGTGAGCTGCTTCTTCATCCGCTGCATGTGGCTGGGCAGCTTGTGCAGCGGGACCTCGCCATCGCCGTCGCCGACCACGATCTGATGGACCGGGACGTTGTCGTGCTGGAGCACGCGACGGATGCTGCGACGCTCCTTCTCAAGCAGCTTCATGGAGGTCGCAGAGGAGTCCTCAGCGACCACCGCGATACCCGCCCGGCCCGAGGCGCGGAAGAGCATCTTCTGGCTGCGGGGGTCGATCTGGACCGGCTCCTCGTCGATGTTCCAGCCGCGACGGATCGACTGCATCGCCGCGAGCGCCGCCCCCGGCTGACCCTTGATGCGGCCGAAGGCGGCACGCTCCGCCTTGCGGGCCAGGATCATCATCGCGACCAGCACACCGATGGCCAGGCCCATGAAGATGCCGTACCAGGGGCTGTTCAGCACCAGCCAGCTCACCAGGACACCCAGCGCGATCGCACCGAGGATCGCACCGATCATCCACGGCAAGGTGGTGCGATCGATCTCCTGGGTGTACTTGTACACCTCGATGATCTGCTTGATCCGACCCTGCTTCTTGGAGCCGTCGGCGTTCATCTTCGTGCCCTTCTCGGGCTTGGTCTCGGACTTGCGAGCCATGTGCGGTGGGTCCTCTCGGGGCCGGGCGGGCGTCAGCTCGCGACGGCCTGCTGGGTGCGGGCGACGACGCTCGCAGCTTCCTGACGGGCGGGCTGGTTCGAATCGAGGTGGCGGAGGTTCTCCGGGATCTCGCGGCCGAGCTTCCGCATCGACTGCGCCCAGAGCTTGCCGGCGCGGTAGGAGGAGCGGACCATCGGCCCGGCCATCACCGCGAGGAAGCCCATCTCCTCAGCAGCCTGGGACAGCTCGACGAACTGCTGGGGCTTGACCCAGCGGTCGATCGGGTGATGCAGCTTCGACGGGCGCATGTACTGCGTGATGGTGATGATGTCGCAGCCGGCATCGTGAAGACGCTGCAGCGACTCGAGGATCTCCTCATCCGTCTCACCCATCCCGAGGATGAGGTTGGACTTGGTGATCATCCCGGCCTCCTTCCCCATCGAGATCACGTCGAGGGAGCGCTCGTAGCGGAACGCGGGACGGATCTGCTTGAAGATGCGCGGGACGGTTTCGAGGTTGTGCGCGAACACCTCGGGCTTGGCCTCGAAGACCTGCTGCAGGTGCTGGCCGTTGCCCTTGATGTCATCGATCAGCAGCTCGACACCGGTGCCCGGGTTCATCGCATGGATCTGCTCGCAGGTGCGGGCGAACAGACCGGCCGCCCCATCTTCGAGATCATCGCGGGCCACACCCGTGATGGTCGAGTAGCGAAGACCCATCTCCTTGACGGACTGGGCGACCTTGAAGGGCTCCATCGGATCGACGGCCATCGGCTTGCCGGTGGCGATGTTGCAGAAGTCGCAGCGCCGCGTGCAGGTGTCACCGCCGATGAGGAAGGTCGCCTCGCGGTCCTCCCAGCATTCGAAGATGTTCGGACAGCCGGCTTCCTCGCAGACCGTATGGAGACCCTGACCATGCACGCGCTTCTTCATCGCGGTGTACTCCGGGCCCATCACGGCCCGGGTCTTGATCCATTCGGGCTTGCGCTCGATCGGGACCTCGGCGTTGCGAGCCTCGACGCGCAGCATGCGTCGGCCTTCGGGGGCGAATGTCACCCTGATGCCTCCTCATCTCGACGTTCCCTGGAGTCTATCGACCTGGCCAGGTCCCAGGGCACTCAGCCCACGCGGGGCGAGGTGCGGTGCGCCACGAGCTCGGTCATGGCCGTCGCGGCGATGTCCACCACGTCGGCAACCGCGATCCGGTGCCCGGCCTCTCGGCTGAGGCTGGTCACTCCGGCATCATCGATCCCACAGGGGATCACATTCGCGGCCCAGGAGAGATCATTCGCGCAGTTCAGCGCGAAACCGTGCATCGTGGCACGCTTCGAGACCCGCATGCCGATCGCACACACCTTGCGCGACTCCTCGCCCTCCGGCGCGACCCAGACGCCGCTGCGACCGGCCACCGGCATCGTCGCCACGCCGACGGCGGCGCAGACGTCGATCAGGGTCCGCTCGAGATCACGGACGAAGCCCACCACATCGATCGGGATCGGAAGCTTCACCAGCGGGTAGCCGACGAGCTGCTGCGGGCCGTGCCAGGTGAGCTTCCCGCCGCGGTCGATGTCCACGACCTCAGCACCATCACGGGGGCGCTCGTGGTCCTCGGTGAGCTTGCCTGCTGTGTAGACCGCCTGATGCTCGAGCAGCAGCAGCGTGTCGGGACGGCTGCCCGAGACCACCTCGGCGTGGAGTTCGCGCTGCAGCGCCCAGGCGGCTCGGTACTCGACCGGGCCCGGGGGCAGGCCGAACTCCTCATGGCGGTCCCCACCGGGGACGGGTTCGCTGAAACCGAGACGGATCACGTCGAGCATCGACCCAGGCTACTCCGCCTCCCACCTGCGCGTTGTGGATGAATCGCGGAGAGCTCACTGCGATGCGGTTCACTGCTGTCATGGACGAGAACGACGAGGAGAGCTCCCGCCGGGGCCCCGGCACGTTCGGACCGGGCGTGAGCCCGCCTCGCGCCGGAACGGCGCGGCAGGAGAGGCAGCGAGAATCTGCCGGGCACGGCCAGCAGGTGGAGGTCAAGGGGCTGGATGAAGACGCCCGCCACAGCATCCGCGATGAGCTCCAGCTGCTGGCGACGCTCGAGGTCGCGGGGATCACGGCGGCACCGAACGTGCTCGAGATCGAGGACGACGGATACCTTCGCGAAGCCGCACCTCCTCTGCGGCGTCGTTCCGGCCGGCGGGCTGCCGAGGACTGCGCCCCACCTACCGCTGAGCGTCTCGCCCTCGCGCGGGCCCGGGACGATCTCGATGATCTGATCGATGCGGTCCATCAGCGGGGATGGGTGCTGGGAGCGGGACCGGGGCAGGGGCTCGGTGTCCGTCCAGACGGGAGTGTGGTGGCCCTCGACCTGGCCGGGCTGCGGCGGGATGAGACGCTCTCCGCCCGGCAGGCTGACCGCCGCTGGGTCGACTCGGTGCTCGGGGACCAGGAGCGGACCCTGCGCCGACGGATCGATCTCGTGGCCCCCTCCTGGCCGCTTCAGGAACGCTCGCTGCCCGGTCCCGGCCCTGCTGCCGAAGTGCTAATGGAGCCGGCCGCACAAGCGGCGTCCGGACAGGAGGCCGAGGCGGAGCTGGAGGGGCCGGACGGGGTGGAGGGTCCGGAGGTGGAGCACGCGGGTGCGGCTCTGCCGCGACCCCGCCGGCTCCGGCGGCGGGAGCGGGGCGGGTTTGCAGCGGTGGGCGTGCACGGACGCCGCACGCCGCGCCCCGCTGGCCTTCGGACCTTGGTCGGCCCGCTGACGGGGACCGGGAGACGCGGGTTGTCAGCGATCCGTCAGGTGCTGAGTCAGCCTCCGCTGCGACGAGTTGCCGTCGGGAGTGCCCTCGTGGTTCTGCTGCTGGGATCCACTGCGGCGATGGGTGCGTGGTGGGCCAGTGAGCGTCCCGCGCAGGCTCCCGGCCATGAACAGCTTCCCGTCGCGACGCCAGCACCGCCCAGCGGGGCGCCCCGGATCGAGGATCCCTGGGCCCTGGTCGCAGACGTCGCCGGAGCCCGGCACGCCTACATCTCCGGAGTATCCGCGCAGCCGGTGGCTGTGCCGGGGAGTGAGGCGTTCACGGCTGACGAGGAGACCCGCCTCGCATACCAGGGCCATCAGGTCCGAGGCGGTGGGCCGGTGGTCCATGAGGCGGAGCTGCTCGCGGGACCGGACGGCGACGGCACCGTGGTGCTGCGCGCGGTCACCTCGACCGCAGAGCATGAGCTCGAGGACCGCGCCGGGCAGCTCACGCACGTTCCCGCGACTGCCCCGCGCGAAGTCCGGCTGACCCTCCACTGGAATGGCGAGCGATGGCTCGTCGAGGCGGTCGAAGCGGTCGAAGAGGTCGAGGCGGTGGAGCCGGACGAGCCAGTGCAGCCGGGTGAGCCAGTGGAACCGGACCAGCTAGCGGAGCCAGCGCCGGGGGATACCGGAGCGAGCTGATCGTCCCCATGCAGCCGCACCTCCACCGGGCACGCCGAAGGGCCCCGACACCAGAGAACTGATATCGGGGCCCTTCAACATCGCTCAGTGCGCGGGACGCGCCCAGACGAGGAAGCTCAGGACCTCACAGGCCCAGCTCTGCCTCGAACGCGCCCTCCTCGAGCCGCTTCTTCATGAAGGTGAGGAAGCGTGCGGCGTCGCCGCCGTCGACCATGCGGTGGTCGTAGGAGAGGAACAGGTACATCATCGAGCGGATGGCGATGGTGTCGTCACCCTCGGCGTTCTGCACGACCGCCGGACGCTTGGTGATGGTGCCGGTGCCCAGGATGCCGACCTGCGGCGCGGGGACGATGGGGGTGTCCCACAGCGCACCGCCGGAACCGGTGTTGGTGATGGTGAACGTGGCACCGGCGAGATCGTCCGGAACCAGCTTGTTGCCCTTGGCACGGCCACCCAGATCGCCGATCTGACGAGCCAGGCCCGCCAGGTTCAGATCGCCGGCATTGCGGATCACAGGAACCACGAGACCGCGTTCGGTGTCCGCCGCCATGCCGATGTTCTCGGAGCCGTGGTAGACGATCTTGTCGCCCTCGATGCTGGAGTTCAGCTGCGGGTAGGTCTTCAGACCCTCCACCGCTGCCATCATCAGGAACGGGAGGAAGGTGAGCTTCGCACCCTCACGGGCGGCGAAGTCCTCCTTGGCGCGGGCGCGCAGCTTCGCGATACGGGTCAGATCGACCTCGACCGCGGTGGTCAGCTGGGCCATCCCGTGCAGCGACTCCGTCATCCGCTGGCCGATGACCTTGCGGATGCGCGGCATCTTCTCCTCGGTGCCACGCTTCGAGGAGACCTCGACCTTGGGGGCTGCCGGGGCGGCTGCGGGCGCTGCGGCGGCGGCAGGAGCCGAAGCGGCGGCCTTCTGCGCATCGATCGCCTGCTGCACATCCTGCTTGCGGATGCGTCCGCCCAGGCCGGAGCCCTTGACGTTCGACAGGTCGACGCCGGCCTCGGCCGCCATCTTCCGCACCAGCGGAGTGACATAGCCGGAGGACTCCGCACCGGAGACGGCATCGGAGGCCTTCGGCGCCGCCGCAGCTGCCTCTGCCTTGGGGGCCTCAGCCTTCGCGGGCTCTGCCTTCGGAGCCTCAGCCTTCTCAGCCTTGGGTGCCTCGGCAGGCTTCTCCTCGGCCTCGGGAGCCTCAGCAGGCTTCTCCTCAGCCTTGGGCGCCGGGGCGGAGGGCTGCTCTGCGGGAGCAGAGGCCGCAGCACCGGAGCCGACCACTGCCAGCACGGCGCCGACCTCTGCGTCCTCGTCCTCCTGGACCTTGATCTCCAGCAGGGTGCCCGCGACAGGGGAGGGGATCTCGGTGTCGACCTTGTCGGTGGAGACCTCGAGCAGCGGCTCGTCGATCTCGACGGTGTCGCCGACCTCCTTGAGCCAGCGGGTGACGGTGCCCTCGGTGACGGACTCGCCGAGCGCGGGCATCGTCACCTCCTCACCGGAGGCGGCGCCGCCGGAGGTGCCGGAATCGGCATCGCCGGAAGCCTCGGCAGGCTTCTCGTCCTCGCCGGCCGGAGCCTCCTCATCGGTGGACGGGGCGACGGTCTCGTCGGAGGCGAGATCCTCGCCCTCGGCGGGAGCGTCCTCCGACTCGGCGGGGGCCTCCTCCTCGGAAGCGGCCTCAGCACCGGAATCATCCGACCCGGCAGCATCGGAGCCGGAACCATCGCCGATGACGACGAGATCGGCGCCGACCTCGGCGTCCTCGTCCTCCTCGACCAGGATCTTCTCGATGGTACCCGCGACGGGCGAGGGGATCTCGGTGTCGACCTTGTCGGTCGAGACCTCCAGCAGCGGCTCGTCGACCTCGACGGTGTCGCCCACGGCCTTGAGCCAGCGGGTGACGGTGCCCTCGGTGACAGACTCGCCGAGTGCCGGCATCTTCACGGTTTCAGACATGGGGGTTTCTCCTCCTGGAAGATTCAGGCGTGGGCGTGCAGCGGCTTGCCGGCGAGGGCGAGCGCAGCTTCGCCCAGGGCCTCGTGCTGCGAGGGGTGGCCGTGGATGAGGGAGGCGACATCCTCGGGGTAGGCCTCCCAGTTGACGATGAGCAGCGCCTCGCCCATGAGCTCGGAGGTGCGCGAGCCGATCATGTGGACGCCGATGATGGGCCCGTCCTTCTCGCGGACGAGCTTGATGAAGCCGGTGGTGCCGAGGATCTGGGACTTGCCGTTGCCACCGAGGTTGTACTCGTAGACCTCGACGGCGTCCTCGCCCAGCTGCTCCTTGGCCTGCTTCTCGGACAGACCCACGGAACCGAGCTCGGGCTCGCAATAGGTGATCCGCTCGATGCCGGACTCGACGATCGGTGCCGGGTTCAGGCCGCCGATCCGCTCGGCCACGAAGATGCCCTGGGCGAAGCCGCGGTGCGCGAGCTGCAGGCCGGGGACGATGTCACCCACGGCGTAGACGCCGGGGACGTTGGTCTCGAGGGTCTCGTTGTTCGCGAGCACGAAGCCGCGATCCATCTCGATGCCCTGCTCCTCGTAGCCGAGCCCTGAGGTGTTCGGGCCACGACCCACAGCGACCAGCAGGTAGTCGCCCTCGAAGACCTTGCCGTCGGCGAGGGTGACCTTCACCCCGGACTCGGTCTGCTCGGCCTTCTCGGTGAAGATGCCCAGCGAGAACTTGATCCCGCGCTTCTTGTACGCGCGCTCGAGTGCCTTGGACAGCGCCTCGTCCTCGTTGGCGACCAGGTGGGGGAGGCCTTCGATGATGGTCACGGACTCCGCGCCGAGCGACTTCCAGATCGAGGCGAACTCGACCCCGATCACGCCGCCGCCCAGGATGATGGGGTTCTTGGGGATCTCGGGCAGCTGCAACGCGGCCTCGGAGTCGAGGAAGCGGCCGCCGAGGTCGATGCCCGGAAGGGTCTTCGAGTACGAGCCGGAGGCCAGGATGATGTTCTTGCCGGTCAGGGTGCGGGTGCCGGACTCGGTCTCGACCGAGACGGTGTTCGGTCCCGTGAGCGTGCCGAAGCCCTCGACGTACTCGACCTTGCGCGACTTCACCAGGCCCTGCAGGCCCTTGTAGAGCCGGCCGATGATCTTGTCCTTGAAGCCGAGCACCTTCGCGGCATCGATGCCGTTCAGAGTGAGGTCGACGCCGGCATCAGCGGCCTCGGACGGGGCGTCGGCGAGCTCGCCGACGTGCAGCAGCGCCTTGGTCGGGACACAGCCGCGGTGCAGGCAGGTGCCACCGAGCTTGTCCTTCTCCACGAGCGCGATCTTCTGGCCGAGCTGGGCTCCGCGCAGCGCGGCCGCATAGCCGCCGCTGCCACCGCCCAGGATCACGACGTCGAACTGGTCAGTGGTTGTCTCCGCCACCTGTGTGCTCCTCGGTGTATACGTCACTCCGCGACCCGCCCGGACCTGGATGGCCGACGGCGCCGCCTGCGTGTCCCATGCTAGGCCACCAGGCGGCGCCGGGCCGACTGCTTCGCGCGATCTCTCAGTGCTGTGGTGCGGTGCGCATCACGGTGCGGGGCGTGAGGCGACGTCCGCGAGGATCTGCAGCACGGTGCGGGTGCTCATCCCGGTGGCGCCCTTGCCCATGTAGCCCAGGGGCGAGGAGGCGTAGCCCGGTCCCGCGATGTCCAGATGCGCCCACTGGGTATCGCCCACGAACTCGGCCAGGAAGATGCCCGCCGAGAGCGCACCGCCCGGTCGGTCCCCGATGTTGCGCAAATCAGCGACGCGGCCGGTGAGATCGGCACGCAGCTCGCTGGGGAAGGGGAGCGGCCAGAACGGCTCGCCGGTGGTCTCAGAGGCCGCCATCACGAGGTCGCGGCCCTCGGAGGTGCCCATCACGCCGGCGGTGCGCTTGCCCAGCGCCACCACCGCCGCACCGGTGAGGGTGGCGACGTCGACCACCAGATCGGGGTTCTCGGCGACCGCATCGACCAGCGCGTCGGCCATCACCATCCGCCCCTCCGCATCGGTGTTGAGCACCTCGACAGTCCTCCCATTGCGCATGGTGACCACGTCACCGGGGCGCTGAGCCCCACCGCCGGGCATGTTCTCGGCCAGGGCGAGGTAGGTGGTGACCTTGACCTCGAGGCCGAGGCGGGCGGCACCGACAGCTGCCGCCAGCACGGTGGCGGCGCCGGTCATGTCGGAGGTCATGTCGTCCATGCCGGCCGCGGGCTTGAGCGAGATGCCGCCGGTGTCGAAGGTGATGCCCTTGCCGACCAGGGCGACAGAGCTGGTGGCCTTCGCGGGGGCGTACTCCAGGCGCACCAGGCGCGGCGGGCGAGTCGATCCCTGGCCGACGCCGACGATGCCGCCGTAGCCGCCCTCGGCAAGCTGCTTCTCGTCCAGGACGGTCACCGTGATCGGCAGCTCGGCGACGAGCTCCTCGGCGCGGCGGGCGAACTCGGCGGGATGGAGCAGGTTCGGGGGCGTGTTGACGAGGTCGCGCACGATGCCGACGATCTCGGCGAGCACGCCGGAGCGGTCGACCGCGGTCTGGGCGGCGTCGGCGTCGCCCTCGGTGATCAGGGTGAGGGCCGCGAGGGCGGCCTTCGGTGCACCGGCACCGGTGCCGGTCTTGTAGGTGGTGAAGGTGTAGGCGCCGAGCGCGGCGCCCTCGAGGGCTGCGGCGCGCTGCTGCGTGGTGGCGGTGGGCACGGCGATCGCGGCGTTCTCGACCCCGGCGAGCGAGCGGGTGGCCGCGCCGAAGGCGAGCCGGAGGTCCTCGTCCTCGACCTTGGCGAGATCCTCGTCACCGAGGCCGACCAGCAGCAGCGAGGTTGCGGAGGCCAGTCCGTAGGAGGGGATCC
This sequence comes from Brachybacterium sp., assembly GCF_052095815.1. Lineage (NCBI taxonomy): Bacteria > Bacillati > Actinomycetota > Actinomycetes > Micrococcales > Dermabacteraceae > Brachybacterium > Brachybacterium sp. The sequence goes on from NZ_JBQDLF010000001.1 coordinate 131,636, forward strand.
GGTGGAGATCGCCTCGGGCGGAGGAGGCATCGAGACCCGAGATGGCCTCGGAGATCTCCGGTGCGCCGGGCACCGTCGCGGGGGCGCCGTCGGCGCCCGCGAGGAGGGGGAGGATGAGGACGTCGGCAGCGACGTCGCGCAGAGATGCATCGGTGATGGTGATGGTGATGGTGATGGTGGGCATGGCTCTATCGTAGGGGCGGGCCGGACACGATGTCGGCGTACCACGGAGGAGGGCGGAGAAGCAGATGACGGTGCTGAGCATCGTGGTCTTGGTGCTGGGCGGGCTGACCGCCCTGCTCGGGATCTACTACACAGCGCGTGACCTGAACGCCGATCTGGTGCTGCTGGGCGCGTGCGCCCTGCTGGCCGCGTCCTGGGCCGTGCTGGGCATCGCCCTGGGGCTCAAGGACCTCGCCGGCGGGAACCCTCCCGAGCGGGTCACGCTCTACGGCTATCTCCTCACGGCTCTGCTGATGGCGGTCGGCGGCGGCTGGATGGGACTGTTCGAACGCAGCCGCTGGGGAAGCCTCGTCATCGCCGTCTGCGCGGCGGTCTCCATGGTGCTGCTGATGCGGTTGGAGCAGATCTGGCCGGGAGGCTTCGCATGAACGTCGAGAACGTCGAGAACGTCAAGAACGTCAAGGGCGCTGAGCACGGCAAGGGCGCGGCGGCGGCGTCGCCGGGTCGCCCCGAGCGCGCCGGGCGCGGCTTCGAGATCGTGCTGATCGCGGTGTACGGCATCTTCGCGCTGTCGGCGACCGCGCGCAGCCTGGTGCAGGTGCTGCGTGACTTCTCCTTCGCACCGGTCGCGTACAGCCTCTCCCTGCTCGCCGCCGTGACCTACATCGCCGTCACCATCGCTCTGGTGCGTCGCGGCCGCGGCTCCCCGGTGGCGAGGGCGCTGTGCATCGCGGAACTCGCGGGGGTGCTCATCGTCGGCACCCTCACCCTGCTCGATCCGGCGCTGTTCCCGGATGGGACGGTCTGGGGCGTCTACGGCAAGGACTACGGCTTCGTCCCCCTGCTGTTGCCCGTGCTCGCCCTGTTCTACCTGTCGCGAGCACCGCGAGTATGCCGTTCGGGACCTGTGGACTGAGATCCGCGACCAGGAACGCGTACGGTATCCCTCGTGACCCCTGACGACGCCCCTCGACGTGGGCCCTATGACGTGCTCTTCCGCCGCGTGCTGAGCCGGCTCGACCCGGAACAGGCTCATCGGCTCACGGTGCGGGCGCTCGCAAACGCTCATCGCCTGCCGGGAGGCCCGCAGCTGCTGCGGGCCCTGTTCGGCGGCACGGACCCGCTGCGGGACACCGGGCCCACCCGCCGGGTGCTCGGCGCCGAGCACCGCAGCCCGGTGGGCTTGGCCGCAGGCTTCGACAAGGACGGCGAGGTGCCGCTGGCACTGCTCGATCTCGGCTTCGGCCATGTCGAGGTGGGCACCGTGACCGCCAAGGCACAGCCCGGGAACCCCCGGCCGCGATCCTTCCGGCTGATCGAGGACCGGGCCCTGATCAACCGTATGGGCTTCAACAACCACGGAGCTCAGGCGCTGGCGCGTCGGCTGGCCAGAGCGCGCCGCACCGAACGTGGCCAGCGCGCCGTGATCGGCGTGAACATCGGCAAGTCCAAGGTGACCGCCCTCGAGGACGCCGCTGAGGACTACCGCTTCTCCGCCCGGCTGCTCGCCCCCTACGCCAGCTATCTCGCCATCAACGTCTCCAGCCCGAACACCCCCGGACTGCGGGATCTCCAGAGCGTCGAGATGCTCCGACCGATCCTCGAGGCGGTGGTCCAGGAAGCTGTTGCGGTACGGACCCGGCTGCGTCGGGAGGTGCCGGTGCTGGTCAAGATCGCCCCTGATCTGCATGACGGCGATGTGCAGGCGGTCGCCCGGCTCGCCGCCGAGGTGGGGCTGGCGGGCGTGATCGCGACCAACACCACCATCGCCCGCCCGGACTCACTGGCGACCGCGCGCTCTCGGGTCGAGCAGATCGGTGCCGGCGGGCTCTCCGGGCCGATTCTCGCCGACCGCTCGATGCAGGTGCTGCAGCTGCTGCGCACCACCCTTCCGCAGGACGCGGTGATCATCAGCTGCGGCGGCGTGACCAGCGCCCAGGACGTGCGCGACCGCCTCGATGCCGGCGCAGATCTGGTCCAGGGCTACACCGCGATGATCTACGAGGGCCCCGCGTGGCCCGGACGGCTCTCCCGTGAGCTCGATCCCCGCCGCTGAGCCCCGGCGCGCCCGCGTCGCCACCTCGGCCTAGGCTGGGGGGATGGACGAGGACCTCTTCTCGCTGAGCGGCGATGAACCCGCACCGCGCACGCTCTCGGATCGCAACCGCGACCACCGCGCACCGCTCGCGGTGCGAATGCGCCCGCGCTCCCTCGAGGAGGTGGTGGGGCAGCGCGACGCGCTCAAGCCGGGCAGCCCCCTGCGGCGCCTGGTCGGAGCCGACGACTCCCGCACCGCGCCCAGCTCCCTGATCCTGTGGGGCCCGCCCGGCACCGGCAAGACCACCCTGGCCTACGTCGTCGCACAGTCCGGCGATCGCGAGTTCGTCGAGGTCTCCGCCGTCCTCGCCGGCGTCAAGGACATCCGTGAGGTCGTGGACCAGGCCCGCTCCCGGCTGCGGACGATCGGTCGCGAGACGGTGCTGTTCGTCGACGAGGTGCACCGCTTCTCCAAATCCCAGCAGGACGCCCTGCTGCCGAGCGTCGAGAACCGCTGGGTCACGCTGATCGCCGCGACCACGGAGAACCCTTACTTCTCGGTCATCTCGCCGCTGCTCTCCCGCTCGATCGTGCTCACTCTCGAGTCGCTGGAGCAGGAGGACCTCGACGCGCTCGTCGATCGTGCGCTCGAGGACGAGCGCGGCCTGGCGGGCTCCGTGACCCTGACCGACGACGCTCGCGAGGCGCTGCTGCGGCTCGGCGGCGGGGACGCCCGCAAGATCCTCACATCCCTCGAGGCGGCCGCGGCGGCGGCGCTGATGAAGGAGACCCCGGAGATCGATGCTGCGGTGCTCTCCCAGGCCGTCAACCGAGCCGCCGTGCGCTACGACCGGGCCGGGGACCAGCATTATGACGTCACCAGCGCCTTCATCAAGTCGATGCGCGGCAGCGATGTCGACGCAGCCCTGCACTACCTGGCGCGGATGATCGAGGTGGGGGAAGACCCCCGCTTCATCGCCCGCCGAGTGGTGATCGCCGCCGGGGAGGAGGTCGGCATGGCCGATCCGAGCGCCCTCCAGGTCGCCGTCGCCGCGATGCAGGCGGTGCAGATGCTCGGCATGCCCGAAGGGAGGATCCCGCTCGCACAGGCCGTGGTCCATATCGCCACCGCGCCCAAGTCCAACGCCTCCTACCAGGCACTCGATGCGGCCATCGCCGATGTCCGGGCGGGGAAGGGCCAGGGCATCCCGGCGCACCTGCGCGATGCGCACTACTCCGGCGCGAAGAAGCTCGGGCACGGCACCGAGTACCGGTACGCGCATGACGCCCCGCACGGGGTGGTGGCCCAGCAGTACGCACCCGATGACCTGGTGGGCGTGGACTACTACCACCCCAAGGGCCACGGGAACGAGGAGCGCACCCGGAGCCGGGTCGAGGCGCTGCGACGGATCCTGCGCTCGTGACCTCGAGCTGAGGTGGCGCTGCGATAGCGGAGGTGGCGCTGCGATGCTGAAATGCACGGACGCCGATGAGCTGCTGCGCGGGGCGATGCGCGGGGGCGCTGAGGCGCCGCACCAGGCACGCCGCCCCGGCCGGGAGCCGGCGTGAGGCACTCCACAGGAAGCAAGGCGTGACCAGCGTCGTCGATCGTGGACCTCGAGGAGTTGCTGCGGTAATGTGGGTCGCTGAATCCGCGGCTGCAAGACTGGATTCAACACACGCGAACAAGAGGTATACCTCGTGACCAACGTCACCCGTGCGCGCCGCCAGGCGCGCCTCTCTCGAGCCCTTGGGCTCCCGCTCACCCCGAAGTCCGTCAAGTACTTCGAGAAGCGCCCGTACCCCCCGGGCGAGCACGGTCGTGCTCGCCGCCGCACCGAGTCGGACTACGCAGTGCGACTCAAGGAGAAGCAGCGTCTGCGCGCGCAGTACGGAATCCGCGAGAAGCAGATGCACCGCGCCTACCTGGACGCCAAGAAGGAGCCCGGTCTGACGGGTGAGAGCATGGTCGAGCTGCTGGAGATGCGCCTGGACGCGCTCGTCCTGCGCTCCGGCTTCGCCCGCACCACCCTCCAGGCCCGCCAGGCCGTGGTGCACCGCCACATCCTGGTCGACGGCAAGCTGGTGGACCGTCCCTCGTACCGCGTCTCCCCGGGCCAGACCATCCAGGTCAAGCCCAAGTCACAGGCGATGGAGTCGTTCCAGATCGCTGCTGAGGGCGGCAACTCCGACGTCCTCGCCAAGACCCCCTCGTACCTCTCGGTCGAGCTTCCCGAGCTGAAGGCCCAGCTCGTCGCGCGCCCCAAGCGCGCTGAGGTCCCCGTGACCTGTGAGGTCCAGATGGTCGTCGAGTACTACGCTCGCTGACCTTTCTTCACCGCGGCGCGACAGGCCCCGGCGGGTGTACTCCGGTTCCCTGACCGGGGCCTTCGTGTCCGCAGAAGCACCTCGCCCGCAGAGCGGGCCCACCCCGGCTGTTCCAGGAAGGACACCTCCCGACCATGCGCACCTCCGAGATCCGTCATCGCTGGCTCGATTTCTTCGCGAAGAAGAACCACGAGATCGTGCCCAGCAGCTCGCTGGTGTCCTCCGACCCGTCGATCCTGTTCACGATCGCCGGGATGGTCCCCTTCATCCCGTACATCGTCGGGACGGAGAAGGCTCCCTACCCCCGCGCGGCGAGCGTCCAGAAGTGCATCCGCACCAATGACATCGAGAACGTCGGCCGCACCACGCGCCACGGCACCTTCTTCCAGATGGCCGGGAACTTCTCCTTCGGCGACTACTTCAAGACCGGAGCGATCGACTTCTCCTGGGAGCTGCTGACCACCTCCCAGGACGATGGCGGCTTCGGGTTCGACCCCGAGCGCCTCTGGTTCACCGTCTGGGAGCAGGACGAGGAGTCCTACCGCCACGTCACGGAGGTCGTGGGCCTGGACCCGCAGCGCGTGGTGCGCCTGCCGCGCGAGGAGATCTTCTGGGACACCGGCCAGCCCGGTCCCGCCGGTCCGTGCGGCGAGTGGCACTACGACCGCGGCCCCGAGTACGGACCCGACGCCGTCACCGGCACCGTCCCCGAATGGCCCGGAGACGAGAAGGGCGAGGACCGCTACATCGAGATCTGGAATCTGGTCTTCGACCAGTACCTGCGCGGCGAGGGCAAGGGCAAGGACTACCCCCTCCTCGGCGAGCTGGACCAGAAGTCCATCGACACCGGTCTCGGCGTCGAGCGCGTCGCCTACCTGCTGCAGGGCAAGCAGAACATGTACGAGATCGACCAGATCTTCCCGGTCATCGAGAAGGCGCAGGAGCTCTCGGGCCGTGCCTACGGCGGGGACGAGGAGGACGACGTCCACCTGCGGATCATCGGCGACCATGTGCGCAGCGCGCTGATGCTGGTCTCCGACGGGGTGCGCCCGGGCAACGAGGGACGCGGCTACGTGCTGCGCCGGCTGATCCGGCGGGCGGTGCGCTCGATGCGGCTGCTCGGCTACGCGCAGCCGTCGATGCCCGCGCTGCTGCCGATCTCGAAGTCCCTGATGGTCGAGTCCTATCCCGAGCTCGAGGCGGACTTCCCGCGGATCAGCGAGATCGTCTACGCCGAGGAGGAGGCGTTCCGTCGCACCCTGGAGACGGGCACCTCCATCTTCGAGCAGCTCGCGGGCGAGGTGAAGAACGGCGGCGGCCGGGTCCTGGCCGGCGACGACGCCTTCCGCCTCCATGACACCTACGGCTTCCCCATCGACCTCACCATGGAGATGGCGCAGGAGGTCGGGCTGCAGGTCGACGCGGACGCCTTCCGCGGAGCGATGCAGGAGCAGCGCGAGCGCGCGCGTGCCGACGCCGCCGCGAAGAAGTCCGGACACACCGACACCGCGATCTACAACCGGCTGCTCACCGAGCGCGGCGGCGAGGTGCCCTTCCTGGGATACACCGAGGACACCGTCGCCACCACGGTCGAGTCGGTGCTGGTGGACGGCAAGCTGGTCACCGCCGTCGAGGCCCCGGCCCAGGTCGAGGTCGTCCTCGCCTCCACCCCCTTCTACGCGGAGTCCGGCGGCCAGCTCGCCGATCAGGGCCGCATCACGCTCACCGGCGGCGGCCTGATCGAGGTCGACGACGTGCAGAAGCCCGTGCGCGGACTGATCGTCCATCGCGGGCGCCTCGTCGAGGGCTCTCTCGCGCAGGGCGCCTCCGCGATCGCGACCATCGACGGCGAACGACGCGGCGCCATCGCCCGCGCCCACACCGCCACCCACATGGTCCACGAGTCCCTGCGCGAGGAACTCGGCCACAGCGCCACCCAGGCCGGCTCCGAGAACTCCCCGGGCAGGATGCGCTTCGACTTCCGCTACGGCCAGGCCGTGCCGAAGTCGGTGCTCGAGCAGATCGAGGGCCGCGTGAACACGCTCCTGCAGGACGAGCTGACCGTCACCGACCAGCAGATGTCCTTGGACGAGGCCAAGTCCCTCGGCGCGCAGGCGCTGTTCGGCGAGAAGTACGGGGAGGTCGTGCGCGTGGTCTCCATCGGCGGTGACTGGTCCCGTGAGCTGTGCGGCGGCACCCATGTCTCCAGCACCGGCGCGATCGGCACCGTGCAGCTGATGGGCGAGGCGTCCATCGGCAGCGGGGTGCGGCGCGTCGACGCGCTAGTGGGGCTCTCCGCCTACCGCCACCAGGCCAAGGAGCACGCACTGGTCTCCCAGCTGTCCGAGCTGCTGAAGGTCGGCGCCGCCGAGGAGCTGCCCGAGCGGGTGCGCGTCCTCACCCAGCGGATGAAGGACATGGAGAAGCAGCTCGCGGCGCTGCGCGGCCAGCAGCTGCAGGCTGAGGCCGGGCGACTCGTGGACTCCACCACCGAGGTCGCCGGCATCCGGGTGCTGACGCACGATGCCGGTGAAGGTGTCGCCGCAGGAGATCTGCGCACCCTCGCCCTCGACCTCCGCTCCCGGCTCGGCGAGGACTCGCCGGTGACGGTCGCGGTCGCCGGCCACGAGAGCGGTCGGGCGGCCCTGGTGATCGCCACCAACGCCGCCGCGCGCGAGCGTGGCCTCGCCGCGGGCTCCCTGCTGCGCATCGCGGCCGAGGCGATGGGTGGCCGTGGCGGTGGCAAGCCGGACATGGCGCAGGGCGGCGGCGGCGAGCCCGCCCAGGTGCCTGCGGCACTGGCCGCTGTGCACGCGGCGATCGAGGCGGCTCAGGACGCATGAGCCCGGGCAACGGCGAGGAGTCCCGACAGCAGCCCCCGTCGCTGCCCCGCGGGGTCAGGCTCGGGGTCGACGTCGGTGATGTGCGGGTCGGTCTGGCACGCAGCGACCTCGACGGGATGATCGCCACTCCGGTCGAGACCCTCGCCCGTGACACGGCGGTGGGGCGAGTGCTGGCAGAGGCTGCGGAGCTCGACGCGCATGTCATCATGGTGGGGCTCCCACGGTCGTTGAACGGCACTGAAGGCGTCGCGGCACAGAAGGCGCGAACCTTCGCCGTGGAGCTCGCCGCAGGCTCTCCGGAGCTCGAGGTCAGGCTCATCGACGAACGGCTGACGACCGTCTCCGCGCACAAGGCGCTCCACAGCTCCGGCAGGAAGGGCCGCAAGCACCGCCAGGTCGTCGACCAGGTGGCCGCAGTGATGATCCTCCAGCAGGCGCTGGACATCGAACGGTCCACCGCGGCGCGCGCTGGTGAGCGGGTGCCCGCCACCGCCATCCCGCCATCGACCGAGGAGGACACCCTGTGAACGACGAGGAGCTCTCCTTCGTCGACCTGGCGGATTCTCAGGGCGGCGAGCCCGCAGCGGCGGGTCGGGATGGCGCACGCGGACGTCGCAGAGGGCCCAAGCGGTCGCGTCGACGCCACGGATTCCTGCGGGGGGTGCTGCCGGTGCTGCTGGTGCTGCTGGTGGTGGGCGGGCTCATCGTCGGCGGGATCCAGGGGTACCGCTGGATCACGTCCAACGTCAGCCTCGAGCAGGAGGCCGCAGACTATCCGGGGCCCGGCAGCGGCGAGGCGGTGGTCGAGGTGGCCGAAGGCGACACCGGTACCGACATCGCCGGCACGCTCGTGGAGATGGGAGTGATCAAGAGCGCCGGCCCATTCGTCAACCTCTTCTCCAACACTCCCGAGGCCGCTCGCATCGAGCCCGGCATCTACCGCCTGAAGCTGGAGATGACCTCCGCGGATGCGCTGGAGGCACTGCTGGATCCGTCGAACCTCGCCGGCCAGAGGGTGATCATCCCCGAGGGGAAGCGGCTGACCCAGATCTGGGAGCAGCTGGCTGCGGAGACGGATATCCCGGTCGAGGATTTCACCGCTGCGGCCGAGGACTACACCAGCTACGGGATCCCCGAGAACGCTGCCGGATCGCTCGAGGGCTACCTCTGGCCCGGCCGCTATGACATCTACGAGGATGCCACCGCCGAGGATGTCATCCAGATGATGTGGGATCGGATGGAGAAGGAGCTGACCGCTCGTGACATCCCGCAGGAGCAGTGGCACGAGTCGCTGACCATCGCCTCCCTCGCGGAGATGGAGGTGCGCAAACCCGAGGACTACGGCAAGGTCGTGCGGACCATCGAGAACCGTCTGGAGGGGGCCGGCGAGGCCAAGGGGAAGCCGATGAAGCTCCAGTTCGACTCCACCGTCCACTACGTGACCGGGAAGTCCGCGAGCGTGGGGACCTCCGATGCGGAGCGCGCCACGGACAGCCCCTACAACACGTACAAGTACCAGGGGCTGCCGCCTGGACCGATCGCCGCGCCCGGGGCCAATGCGCTGGATGCCGTCGACGCGCCGCCTGAAGGTGACTGGCTGTACTTCGTCAGCGTGAACACCGACACCGGGGAGACGAAGTTCGCGGCCACCTGGGCCGAGCACGAGGAGAACGTCAAGGAGTGGCAGGAATGGGCGGACGCGAAGGGATGAGCCCGCGCCGGTTCGCGGTGGTCGGCTCGCCGGTCGAGCACTCCCTCTCGCCCATCCTCCACCGCACCGCCTATGAGGCGCTCGGCATCACGGACGCCGTCTACGAACGTCATCAGGTGCGCGCCGGGGAGCTCGCGCAGTTCCTCCGCCAGGGTCCCGGGCGGGGGCTGCAGGGCCTCAGCGTGACCATGCCGGGGAAGCCCGAGGCTTTCTCGCTGGGTTCCGAGGCCGACGAGACGTCCCGCCAGCTCGGCATCTCCAACACCCTGATCCGCACCGGCCAGGGATGGCGCGCCGAGAACCACGACGTCCACGGCATCGTCGCCGCACTGCAGGACCACGGTGCCGCCGCTCCGGAGACCGGTGCCGTGCTCGGCTCGGGTGCCACCGCCCTGAGCGCCCTCGCCGCCCTGGCGGAGCTCGGTGTGCAGAGGGTGCTGCTCTCGGCCCGCAGCGCGCACAAGCTCGCATCGCTCGAGGAGTATGCCGCCATCCGTGGGGTGGCCGTGGAGCAGATCCCCTGGGAGCGGCATCACGAGGTGCTCGCCGCAGATGTGGTGGTCAGCGCCTTGGCCATCGAGGGGGCCCGTGCGGTCGCCGAGCAATGGCGGGCTCAGTCCGATCTCGCCGTGCCCGGGGTGGTCCTCGACGTGCTCTACGACCCATGGCCCGCGCCGATCGCCGAGGTGATCCAGAGCTGCGGGGGCGAGGTGGCGGACGGACTCGAGATGCTGGCGCACCAGGCCGATATGCAGCTCCGTTCCATGCTCGCGATCCCGGCCGCGCCGGTGCGGGAGATGCTCGCTGCAGCGCGCACGGAACTGGCCCGGCGCAGGTCCGTCACCGAGGTCTGAGCGAGCATCTCGGCTCCGCCCCAGCAGGCCTGGTCACCCGGCAGGCTCCAGCTCTCATCAGGCCTCGTCTTCCAGCTGGTAAAGACCCTTGTCTCCACAGGTAAAGCATGGGTAAAGTCATGGACGACGGACAGGCCCGACGGGCCCGGGGAGAGCACGAGGGAAGTGACTCATGGAGCTGGAGCGCGAAGCGGGCGAACAGATCGATGCGGTGGCCCAGGTCGGCCTCGGCCAGCCTTCCTCGAGGGGAGATCGGCGAGGGGCTGCGGCGGAACCCGACAGGGTCCCCATCGATGCCGACGAGTCGGTCGCGGTGCTGCGGCGCTGCACGGCGCTCGCGGCCCGAGCCCGGGTGGAGCTGCTCACCGAGAGTCGGCGCACCGCGACCGATGAGCTCTCCGCACTGCTGAGCTCCATGGGGGAGTGGTCTGCGCACCTCATGGAGACGCCCGACGCAACGATGACCGTGCTCTGTGCGGCCGCCCTCCAAGACCTCGCCGCACGGCTACCGAACCCCGATGGGCTGCTGGCAGCCCGCGTCGAGGCGGTCCTGGTGCTGCTCCACTCCATGATGGCGGAAGGCCGCGTCGGAGCCCCGGCGTGATTGTCTTCACGTTCGCCCTGGCAGTGCCGCTTTCGGGTGCGAACCATCCGCAGGTGCGTGCTAATCTGCTCTAGTCGCTACGGCGATCACCCGTCCGGGTGGCGGAATTGGTAGACGCGCTAGCTTGAGGTGCTAGTGCCCTTTATCGGGCGTGGGGGTTCAAGTCCCCCTCCGGACACGCGAATAGAGCCCCGCTCCACACTGTGGAGAGGGGCTCTTCGCATTCCCGGATCCATCGCCGTCAACGGTGGCGTGGAAGAATCTGCGGCATGGTCCACGTCTTCCTCCACGAACCCGCGATCGCCGGGAACACCGGCAATGCGATCCGGCTGTCCGCCGTCACTGGCGCGCACCTGCACCTGATCGAGCCGCTCGGCTTCGATCTCGAGGACGCGAAGCTGCGCCGCGCAGGTCTCGACTATCACGACCTCGCCGATGTCAGCATCCATCCCGGCATCGAGCAGGCCTTCGCCGCGGTCCCCGGCGCGCGGGTGTTCGCCTTCACCTCGGGCACGGACGTGAGCTTCGAGAGCATCGAGTACACCCGGGAGGATGTGCTCCTCTTCGGGACCGAGCCGACCGGCCTGCCCCAGGACGTCATGGATCATCCGCGCATCACCTCCCGCGTCCGGATCCCGATGCTCCCTGCCCGGCGCTCGCTGAACCTGGCCAATGCGGTCTCGATCGCGGTCTACGAGGCCTGGCGACAGCTCGGCTACGACGGAGCCGGAGCATGAACCGGCACTCCGCCTCTGCCTCCGCCTCCGCGCCCGGAGCCCGCAGGGGCGCACCGCGCCTGCCCTCCCGACTGGACCGGCGCAACGCACTGTTCCAGCAATGGCAGGCGCTGCTGGGCAACCGCACCAAACGTTCTCGCGCCGGCGAGATGATCATCCAGGGCGTGCGTCCGATCTCGCAGGCCATCGCCCATGGCATCGAGATCCGGACGCTGCTGACCGACGGCAGGGAGCATCCGTCCCAGTGGGCGCAGGAGCTGCTGCAGAGCAGCCCGGCGCCGGTGGTGGTGCTCGCCCCGGAGCTGATGGCAGAGCTGGGGGAGCGCGAGGACGGCACCCCGGAGCTGCTGGCGATCGCGGCGCTGCCCGCAGATGACCTGGAGAGGCTGCGCCCTGGGCGCTCGGACGTGCTGGTCGTCTTCGACCGCCCCGCCGGCCCCGGCAACATCGGCTCACTGGCCCGCTCCGTCGACGCCCTCGGCGGGACCGGCCTGCTGATCACCGGGCACTCCGCCGATGCGTGGGACCCGGCCGCGATACGTGCCAGCACCGGAAGCCTGTTCGCGATGCCGGTGCTGCGCCTGCCCTCCCATCGCGAGGTGATGGCGTGGATCGATGAGCGTCGGGCCCTGGGGGAGCCGTGGACCGTGATCGGGCTCGACGAGGCCGGCGGCCACCAGCTGGCGGACACGGACCTCTCCGGCCCCACGCTCCTGGTCGTCGGGAACGAGACCATCGGGATGAGCGCCGGCTGGCGGGAGGCCTGCGATGTGGTCGCGGAGATCCCGATGACCGGCAGCGCCTCCTCCTTGAACGCGTCGGTCGCCGGATCCATCGCGCTCTACGAGGTCCGGCGCCAGCGGCGGGCCGCGCCCTCCGTCTGAGATATGGAGGTGCCTGACCGGCTCACCGGCCGCTCAGTTCAAGGGGTCAGCCGGTCCGAGCGATCAATCGGTCCGAGGGAGCAGCCGGTCCGCGGGGTCAGCCGGTCCGCGGGGGCAGTCGGTCCGAGGTGGTCAGCCGGTGCCGAGGGCGGCGCGCACCAGCGGAGCCCCCAGCAGGCCCAGGAACGGCCCGGCCAGCAGCACCGGTCCCAGCGCGAACCGCACCCCGGCGCGGCGGGTCACGCCGAGCACCACCATTCCGATCACGCCTCCCACCAGAGCGATCCCGAGGAGCGCCCCGATCAGGACTTCGCCGCCGAGGGCCGCTGACATCAGCACTACCACCGGCAGCGTCTTGGCATCGCCCATGCCCAGCAGCGGGGGAGCCAGCAGCGCCACCAGGATCGCTCCGAGCCCCAGCACCAGAGCGAGCACCGCGGCCGTGGCCAGGCCCGGGCGCATCGTCGGCACCAAGAGGGCGAGGACCGCCAGCGCAAGGGTCACCGCGCCGGTCAGCAGCCCGACCCAGCGGTTAGGCAGTCGGCGCTCTCGCCCGTCGACCCAGGCCAGCGCGAGTGCGGGCGGCAGGTAGATCACCAGCAGCACGGCGCACAGCAGCAGGAAGCTCATGGACACCAGGCCATTGCACCAGATGCTGAGGAGCTCTGCCGCCTGCTCCTGCCGGCTGTGGACAGACCCGGGCTAGAGCGTCGACTCCACCCGGATGATCCGTCGGCGCATCCAGACCTTCTTCCCGCCCCCGAGGTAGAGGCGGGTGCGGGCGTGCTCCCACCGGCCGTACTCCGCCTGCTCGGTCAGCTCAGCGCGCACCTGGCCGAAGGAGGTGCCCCGCGGCACCGTGATGATCTGGAACTCGTAGTCCGCTGCGCGCCGTCCGCGCTCGACGGGCAGGTCGCGCCATCCGCGCGGATCGCTCACGTGCTGAACGCCGGCGACGAGAGGGGTGCGGGGTCGGATCAACGGTTTTCCTCCTGTGGTCGATGACCTGCGACAGCAGTGGTCGATTGCGCTGCTGGGACTGCGGCGGATTCGTGACCAATGCGTGCACGCTTCCACTGTTCATTCTGCCGCTCGAGGATGTACGGTCCAACCATGAACACGGATCCTCGCTCCGCTCTTGCTGCGCTGATCGCTGCCCTCGAACGCCACTACGAAGCCGCCGCCGGCTCGCGGGGGGAAGACGATCCCGCGCTGGAGTCCGCCACCGAGCGGCTCGCCAACGCCTTCGACACCTACGACGATGCACTCTTCGACGCCTATGACGTCGCCACCCCCCTGATCGTGTTCGACGAGGACGACGACGATGAGGACGACGATGACGACTTCGACGATCTCGACGACTTCGAGGACGATGACGAGGACGACGATGACGAGGACGACGACGACGATGACGACTACGAGGACGAAGATGACGAGGACGACGCGCCGCGCTGAGCGCTGAGCGCCTCCGGTCACACGTCCCAGGACCTCTACGTAGTCTTCACCACTGCTCCGCTGCGCGGCGCCGGGCTCACCGCTCGGCGCCGCGTACTCTGTCCGGGTCCGGCACCGATGCTCGCCGGCACCGCAGGCCCGCAGAACCCATCGAGGAGTGTCCATGTCGTTCATCGAGGCGGTGATCCTGGGCCTGGTCCAGGCATTGACCGAGTTCCTCCCCGTCTCCTCGAGCGCCCACGTGCGCGTGGTCGGGGAGCTGATGGACCCCGGTCAGGATCCGGGCGCCGCATTCACGGCGATCATCCAGCTGGGCACCGAGGCTGCGGTGCTGATCTACTTCTGGAAAGACATCACTCGCATCATCGGCAAGTGGTTCAAGGCACTGGCGGGGAAGATCCCGCACTCCGATCCCGACGTGCGCATGGGCTGGCTGGTGATCCTCGGCTCGATCCCGATCGGGGTGCTGGGCCTGCTCTTCGAGAACCAGATCGACCACAGCCTGCGGAACCTCTACATCACTGCGACGATGCTGATCGTCTTCGGTCTGCTGCTGGGGCTCGCGGACCGCATCGCCCCGCAGCGGAAGGAGCTCAAGGAGCTCACCGTGCGCGACGGCATCATCTTCGGCCTGGCGCAGGCTCTCGCGCTGATCCCCGGCGTCTCCCGTTCCGGTGGCACCATCACCGCCGGGCTGCTGATGGGCTACACCCGCCAGGCCGCCGCCCGCTACGCCTTTCTGCTCGCGATCCCGGCCGTGTTCGCCTCGGGGCTGTACAAGGCGGCCAAAGAGGTCCCGGTGCTGCTGACGGCCGACGGTCGCGCCGCCGCCGCAGCCGCCGGTGAGCCGTCACTGCTGGCGATGGTGGTCGCCACCGTCGTGGCCTTCGCCGTGGGCTACGCGGTGATCGTCTGGTTCATGCGCCTGATCGAGAATCGTTCGTATCTGATCTTCGTCATCTACCGGATCGTCGCCGGTCTGGTGCTGCTGGCGCTGCTCGGCACGGGGCTGGTCGACCCCCTGGGCGGGGCCTGAACCGCGGGAGGCCGACGGATCGTATGATCACGTAGTGCAATCCTGGACTTCCCCCTCTCTCAGCCCGCTTCCCGCTTCCGGCAGGCCGCTGCGCCTGTACGACTCGCGCACCGGCAGGGTCGCACCGATCACTCCGCTGGTCTCGGGACGGGCACGGCTGTACGTCTGCGGGATCACCCCCTATGACTCCACCCACCTCGGTCACGCGTCGACCTACCACGCCGCGGATCTGATGCGCCGGGCCCTGCACGATTCGGGGCTCGAGGTCGAGACGGCGCAGAACATCACCGACGTCGACGACCCGCTGCTCGAACGCGCGGACCGCGACGGGGTGGACTGGCAGGAGCTCGCCGCGTCCCAGGTCGAGCTGTTCTCCGAGGACATGGCCGCGCTGCGGATCATCGCCCCGGAGACCTATCGCTCGGTGAGCGAGGCGATGGACGAGATCATCGCCGTGGTCCTCGCTCTGCACGCACGGGGCCGGGCCTATCCGGTCGCGGCGAACGATGCCGAGGGGCCGGACTGGTATCTGGATCTCGCCGTGGACGGCGCCCTGGGCGACGTCTCGGGCTGGTCCGAGTCGCAGATGCTCGAGGTGTTCGCCGAACGCGGGGGAGACCCCGAGCGGGAGGGCAAGCGCGGTCCCTTCGATCCGCTGCTCTGGCGTGCCGAGCGACCGGGCGAGCCTGCCTGGGATGCCGGGGTGCTCGGCCGTGGCCGTCCCGGGTGGCACGTCGAATGCGTCTGTATCGCGCAGGAGGCGTTGGATCTCCCCTTCGACATCCAGGCGGGCGGGAGCGATCTGATCTTCCCCCACCATGACCTCAGCGCCGCCCACTCGGTGGCCCTCGGCCGACCGTTCGCGACGACCTACGCGCACAGCGGGATGGTCGCCTATGACGGCGAGAAGATGAGCAAGTCGCTAGGGAACCTCGTCTTCGTGCACCGCCTGGTGCGGGACGGCGTGGACCCGATGGCCATCCGGCTGGTGCTGATGGCCCACCACTACCGCTCGGACTGGGAGTGGTCCGCGCAGGAGCTCGAGCTGGCCGATACCCGCCTTGCCCGCTATCGCACCGCAGCCCAGCGCGGCGGGCACTGTCCGGCGACGGTCCAGGCCCTGCGCGCGGCGCTGCGCGACGACCTCGACACCGCCTCCGCCCTCGAGGCCCTGGACAGCTGGGCCGACGGTGGGACCTCAGCGCGCTCCGATGATCCGAGCGAGGGCCCCGGAGACGTCGCGGCGGCGGTCGATGCCCTCTTCGGGATCGCGCTCCTGAGCTGAGCTGAGTTGAGAGCCGAGCTGAGCTGAGCCGGGCTGAGCCGGGCTGACTGGCTGGCTGGCCTTGGGTGAGCGGAGCTGAGCTCAGCCCTGCTCGCGCCGGCGGCGCAGGAACTGCTCGAACTCCTCGGCGATCGCCTCGCCGCTGGCCTCCGGCAGGCTGGCGGCGTCCTGGGCACGCTCCAGTCGGCGCACGTAGTCCGCGACGTCCTCATCGGTGCGGGCGAGCTCATCCACACCGCGCTCCCAGGCTTCCGCGTCCTCGACCAGCTCATCGAGCGGGATCGTGGCGCTGACCACCTTCTGCACCTCCCGCATCAGCCCCAGCACGGCCTTCGGGGACGAGTTCTGGGAGACGTAGTGAGGGACCTGCACCCATGCGCTGGTGGTCCGCAGCCCGGCGGCGGCGGTGCGGCGGGCCAGGATCGTGGGCACCCCGACCGGTCCCGAGTAGCGCTCGGCCGAGTCGACGGCCTGGGCGGGAAGCACCTCGACCTCGGCGCTGACCGGCAGCGGGCGGCTGTGCGGTGAATCCGCGAGCAGAGCGCCCAGCGACACCACTTCGCTGACGTCCAGGATCTGGAGCTGCTCGAGCACCTCGTCGCAGAACCGCTTCCAGTGCAGGGACGGTTCGGGGCCCATGACGGTGACCAGCTCGGGACCGCTCGGAGGCGTCACCAGCCGCAGCTGGGTGTCCGGCCAGTCGATGACCCTCAGCCCGTCCTCGTCCGTGCGGATCTCGGGACGGTTGACCTGGAAGTCGATGAACTCCTCGGCATCCACCGCACCGACGGGCCGAGAGGGCCAGACCTCGAGCAGATGCTCGATCACCCCGGTGGCGGCATCGCCGGCATCGTTCCATCCGCTGAAAGCCGTGATGGCGATTCGACTCATCCCTCCATCATAGGCACCGGGGGACTCCGAGCTGGGGCGCAGGGGGAACGGTTATCCTCAGCCTGCCCAGAGGGAGCCGCCGCCCCGGTGGCGGAGGAGATGGATCATGAGAAGCCCCACGCTGCGCCTCGGCGCGCTGCCTCCGATCAAGGTGAGCCCCGGAACGCTCGTCACCGTGCTGCTGCTCGCGGTGCTGATGTACCCGGCGCTGAGCCGGGGCGGTGCGGAGCCGGGCGCGGTGGTGCTGCTGGCCATCGGGATCGGACTGTTCATGATCGTCTCGGTCCTCGCGCACGAGGCGGCGCACGCCGTGATCGCCCGCGCTTTCGGGGCCACCGTCGACCACATCGCACTGACCCTCTGGGGCGGGCACACGCAATATCGCGCCCGGCAGATGTCCGCATTCGGCTCAGTGCTCGTCTCCCTCTCCGGCCCGGCCGCGAACGCGGTGCTGGCCGCGCTCATGTCGGTCGCCGCGCAGGTGGCGGGCGAGGGCACCACGCTCGCGGTGTTCTTCTCCGTCAGCGCCTGGTTGAACCTGGTGCTGGCCCTGTTCAACCTGCTGCCCGGACTGCCGATGGACGGCGGGAGGGCGCTCGAATCGCTGCTGGGCGCGGTGCTGAAGAACCCGGTGCTCGCCACCAGGATCACCGCCTGGCTGGGCCGCGGCATCGCCGTGGCGGTGGTGGCCTACCCGCTGGTCCAGATCATGCGCACCGGCGGGGCCGGGAGCCTCTCCCTGCTCACCCTGGTGTGGGCGATGCTGATCGCGGGGATGCTGTGGCAGGGCGCCACCCGCGCCCTGGACGGCGCAGCCCTGCAGCACCGTATCCGCACCCTCGATGCCGGGACCCTCGCCGTCCCGCTGCGCATCGTCCCCCCGCACGCCGCGCTCGCCGCGCTCGGCACTCCCGAGGAGCTCGACCAGGTGCTGCTCCTCGAGCGTGACAGCACGCTCCCCGGCGGTGTCGGTCGGGGATACCGGATCGACCCCGATGCCGCCGCGTCGGTGCCAGCCGAGCACCGGGGCTCCACCCCGGCCCGCGCCGTGGCCTCCTCCGTCGGGCCCCTCGGCACGCTCCCTCTCTCCCTGCAGGGAGATGCGCTGATCGAGGCGATGCTGTCCCAACCCGCCCCCGCGTACCTGGTCCTCGACGAGGACCGCACCGTCCACGGGGTGCTCATGAGCGCAGAGGTCAACGCACTCCTGCGCCGGCGGTGAACATCACGGCCAGGGCCCCCACCCGAGCCATATGCTGGAACCCATGACTGATCAGCCGCAGCCCGCCGCCCACCCCGGGGCGCAGGAGCCCGCCCCCCGGGCCCCCAAGCGCGGTCTGGACCGCACCGGACCCTTCGCCCTGGGCGACAAGGTGCAGCTCGCGGACTCCAAGAACCGCCTGCACACCATCACCCTGAAGCCCGGCGGAGAGTTCCACTCCCATCGCGGCGTGCTCCACCACGATCAGCTGATCGGCGCGGAGGATGGGACGGTCGTGGAGAACACTCACGGCATCCGGTACCAGGCGCTGCGTCCGCTGTACGCGGACTACATGCTCGCGATGCCGCGCGGCGCCGCGATCATCTACCCCAAGGACTCCGCCCAGATCCTGATGTGGGGGGACATCTTCCCCGGCGCCCGGGTGCTCGAGGCCGGCGTGGGCTCCGGCGGTCTGACCACCGCGCTGCTGCGCGCCGTCGGCCCCGAGGGCTCCGTGCACTCCATCGAGCGCCGCGAGGACTTCGCCGAGGTGGCCCGCGAGAACGTCGAGACGTTCTTCGGCGGCCCGCACCCCGCCTGGGAGCTGTCCATCGGCGACTTCCAGGATGTCGCCCCGACCCTCGCCCCCGACGAGCCCGCCGTGGACCGCGTGGTGCTGGACATGCTCGCCCCCTGGGAGTGCGTGGACTCCGCCGCGGAGGTGCTCGTCTCCGGCGGCGTCTTCCTCTGCTACGTCGCCACCGTCACCCAGCTCTCCCGCACCGCCGAGGCCCTGCGCGACCACGGCGAGTTCACCGAGCCCTACGCCTGGGAGTCCTTCGTACGGCCCTGGCACCTCGAGGGCCTCGCCGTGCGGCCCGAGCACCGGATGAACGCCCACACCGGGTTCCTGCTCACCGCCCGCCGCACCGCGCACGGCCAGCAGGCGCTCACCCGCGTGACCCGCCCGGCGCCCGGATCCCGGCTCGAGGAGGAGCTGAACCACCCCGACAACGAGGGCTTCGGCGGCTCGGGCGGCGAATGGGGACCGCAGGACATCGGGGAGCGCGGCGTGGCTCCGCGCAAGCTCAAGCGGGCCCTGCGCGATATCCGACAGGGCCGCGATCGCTGATCGCGCCCGGGAAGGGGATGTGTGATGACGATGAAGACGTACGCCGAGATGACCGCAGAGCTCGAGAAGCTCGCGACCCACAACGAGCGACTGGTCGGCGGGCTCCGCGCCGCCCGTGAACAGATCGTCCAGCTCAAAAGCGATCTGGAGCGGGTGGGCGATCCGCCGAACTCCTACGCCACCTTCCTGCGCCGCTGCGAGGGCAGCACCATCGACGTGCTGCACAACGGCCGTCGGCTGCGAGTCGCGACCGCTGCGAGCCTCGACCTGGACGCGCTGCTGCCGGGCACCGAGCTGCGGCTGAACGAAGCCCTGGCCGCCGTCGACGCGGTCCCCGCGAGCGATGCCGGCAACGTGGTGCCCGTCGTGGAATCCCTCGCCGATTCCCGCATCCTCGTCGCCGTCGCGCCCGACGACACCCGGGTGCTGCGTCGTGCCGGCACCCTCACCGACGAGCAGCTGCACCCCGGCGATCACGTGCTGGTGGACCTCAAGAGCCAGCTGGTGCTCGAGCGCATCGACCGAGCGGAGATCACGGACCTCGTGCTCGAGCAGGTGCCGGAGGTGTCCTTCGAGCAGATCGGCGGGCTGGGCGAGCAGATCGAGGCGATCCGTGACGCCGTCGAGCTGCCCTTCCTCCAGCAGGACCTCTACCGCACCTACGGGCTGCGGCCCCCGCAGGGCGTGCTGCTCTACGGACCTCCCGGCTGCGGCAAGACGATGATCGCAAAAGCGGTGGCTCACGAACTGGTGCTGCGCAGCGCCGAGGTGCGCGGGGTGAGCGTGGCCGAGGCGCTCGAGAACTCCGCCTTCCTCAACGTCAAGGGCCCGGAGCTGCTGAACAAGTACGTCGGCGAGACGGAGCGCTCCATCCGCCTGGTCTTCGAGCGGGCTCGCGAGAAGGCCGCCGCGGACCACCCGGTCGTGATCTTCTTCGACGAGATGGAGGCGCTGTTCCGCACCCGCGGCACCGGCCTGTCGAGCGACGTCGAGACCACGATCGTGCCGCAGCTGCTCGCCGAGATCGACGGCGTCGAGGGGCTCGACAACGTGATCGTGATCGGCGCCTCGAACCGCGAGGACATGATCGATCCCGCGATCCTGCGCCCCGGCCGCCTGGACGTGAAGATCCGCGTGCGCCGCCCCGGTGCGCGCGCAGGACGGGAGATCCTCGGCCTCTATCTCGACGAGTCGGTCCCGCTGCGTGAGGACCGCGAGCAGCTGCTGGACCTCGCGATGCACGAGATCTACGACGAGAGCCCGGCCTCGGCCTTCGTGCGGGTCGAGTACTCCGACGGCGGCCAGGACACCCTCCACTTCCGCGACTTCGTCTCCGGCGCGACCCTGCGCAACATCGTGGATCGGGCGAAGAAGCTCGCCGTCAAGGACCAGCTCGCCACCGGGCAGATCGGCGTCGGCGCCCAGCACCTGCAGGACGCGATCACCGCTGAGTTCGTCGAGAACGAGGACATGCCCTCCGCCGCCCACCCCGAGGACTGGGCCCGGGTCTCGGGCCTGCCCGGCAGCGGCCGCCGCCGGGTCGACGCGGTCATCCCGCTGCAGGGACGCACCCGCGGCGTCCCGGCCGCCGCGATCGCGGAGGAGGTGCCCTCATGAGCAGCACGAAGAGCGGGACCACCGGGCAGCATCCGGGGGCCGGGCTCACCACTGAGCGGGTGATGGGCATCGAGACCGAGTTCGGGGTGACCCACGCCGATCTCGAGGACCGCACCCGCGCCGGCGCCGGCAGCTCGATCCTGCTCTCCCACCTCGTGGTCGGCGCCTACGCCCTGCTCGACCCGCAAGAGGGCGAGCGCGGGCGCCGGGTGCGCTGGGACTACGGGGACGAGACCCCGCTGCGGGATGCCCGCGGCTTCGAGCTGCAGCGCGCCGCCGCCCACCCCTCCCAGCTCACCGACGAGGTGCGCGACGCCCACGTGCCGAGCGTCGAGATGGACATCCCGCTCAGCGGCCCCGAGATCGCCCCCGAGGGGGATGACGCCGAGGTGCTGACCTGGGCGACCCAGCGCTCGATCGGGAACGCGGTGCTCAGCAACGGCGCCCGCTGGTACGTGGACCACGCCCATCCCGAGTACGCCGCCCCCGAGGTGCTGCGCGCCCGCGAAGCCGTGGTCGCCGATCGGGCCGGCGAGGAGATCGCCCGCCGCGCCATGGCGCTCCTGGCCGCGGCCGACGGCATCCCCGAGGTCGCGCTCTACAAGAACAACACCGACGGCAAGGGCGCCTCCTATGGCACCCACGAGAACTACCTGGTGGACCGCGCCGTCCCCTTCGAGCGCGTGGTCGCCGCGATGCTCCCCTTCCTGGCGACCCGCCAGGTGATCGTCGGCGCCGGACGCGTGGGGCGGGGCACCCGCGGCCAGGAACCCGGCTACCAGCTCTCCTCCCGGGCCGACTTCATGGAGGCCGAGGTGGGTCTCGAGACCACCCTGAACCGGCCCATCGTCAACACCCGCGACGAACCGCACTCCGACCCCACCCGCTTCCGGCGCCTGCACGTGATCATCGGGGACGCAAACCTGCTCGAGGAGTCCACCTTCCTCAAGCTCGGCTCCACCTCTCTGGTGCTCGCCGCGCTCGAGGCCGAGCATCGCACCGGGACCGCGATCCTGCCGGACCTCCGCCTCGCGGATCCGGTGGCAGCGGTGCGCGCCATCAGCCATGACCCGTCGCTGCGCACCACGGTGCCGCTGGCTGACGGCCGTGAGCTCACCGCGCTGCAGATCCAGCGCGCCCACCTCGACGCCCTGGCCGCGGTCGCCGACCCCTCGGACGAGGAGACGACCACGCTGCTGCGCTCCTGGAGCGAGATCCTCACGCTGCTCGAGCAGGGTCCGATGCTCGCCGCCGAACGGGTGGAGTGGGTCGCCAAGCTCCAGCTGCTGGAGCGCTACCGCGCACGGCACGGCCTGGAGTGGGACGATGCACGGCTGGTCATGATCGACCTGCAGTACTCCGATCTGCGCCCGGGTCGGGGGTTGTTCGGCAAGCTCCGTGCCGCCGGCGCAGTGCCCGCGCTGGTGAGCCAGGACGAGGTCGACGCCGCGATGCGCATCGCCCCCACCAGCACCCGCGCCCACCTGCGTGGCGGGCTGATCACCGCGCACCGCGGGAACGTACCCTCCGCCGGCTGGGATGCGATCACCCTGGCCGATCCCGAGGGCGGCCACCGGCTGCGCCTGGCCGATCCGCGCCTGGGCTCCGCCGCCTGGTGCGCGCTGCACGGCGTGAACCCCACCGATGACACCGCGACGATCCTCGACGCCCTGCGCCGAGCCGTCACCGACTGAGAAGGAGCACCCATGTCCCAGCAGTCCCTGAATGCGCCCGGCAACGGCCCCGAGGAGCCCGGCGACGGCTCCGAGATCGTGACCGGCGGCCAGACCTTCGCCTCGACGCAGGCGGCCGATGATCTGCTCGACGAGATCGACTCGGTGCTCGAGTCCAACGCCGAGACCTTCGTGCGCGCCTTCGTCCAGAAGGGCGGCCAGTGACCCGATGAAGCGTCGAGTCGGAGGTCTGGAGACCGAATTCGGGCTGGTGTGCGTGCGAGCCGACGGCTCTCGGGCGCTCGAGCCCGAGGCCGCCGCGCGTGAGCTGTTCCGCCCGGTGGTGGCCATGGGCCGCTCCTCGAACGTGTTCCTCAGCAACGCCGCACGCCTGTACCTGGACGTCGGCTCGCACCCGGAGTACGCCACCGCCGAATGCGACGACTGGTGGGAGCTGGTCGCCCAGGACCGCGCCGGTGAGCGGATCTTCGCGGACCTCACCGCCCAGGCCAATGAGCGCCTCGCCGCTGACGGCCAGGACGCCCGCATCCACCTGCTGAAGAACAACGTCGATTCCGCCGGCAACGCCTTCGGCTCGCACGAGAACTTCCTGGTGGACCGCCGCGGCGAGTTCACCCGCCTGCCCCGCTACCTGCTCCCGTTCCTGGTCACCCGCCAGATCATCACCGGGGCCGGGGGAGTGGTGCGCCCGCAGCCCGGGGGCGCCGCGCCTGCCGCCGCCGACACGGCACCGGAGCCAGCGCAGTTCGTCTTCTCGCGCCGCAGCGATCACATGTGGGAGGCCGTCTCCTCGGCCACCACCCGCACCCGCCCCATCATCAACACCCGCGATGAGCCCCACGGCGATCCCACGCGGTTCCGGCGCCTGCATGTCATCGTCGGCGACTCCACGATGAGCGAGGTCTCCACCCACCTCCGCTTCGCCACCACCGATCTGGTGCTGCGGGCGATCGAATCCGGGCGCGCCCTGCCCGAGCTCAGCCTCCACGACGACATCTCTGCGATCCGGGCTGTCGCCCGGGACCTCAGCGGTGCGGTACCGATCCCGCTCGCGCATGGTGGGACCACGACCGCGATAGAGGTGCAGCAGCGCTGGCTCGACCACGTCACGCAGTTCGCCGACGAGAGCGAGCAGCAGGTGCTCGAGACCTGGCAGAAGGGGATCGACGCGGTCCGCACGGGAGACCGGAGCTGGGCCGCCACGCACCTGGACTGGGCGATCAAGGAGCGATTGTTCCAGCAGGTCACGGAGCGTCGCGGAATCGATCTGGGGGACCCCGCGATCGAACGGCTCGACCTCGCGTATCACGACATCGACCCGGCCCACGGGATCTTCCACACCCTGCAGCGCCGAGGCCTGGCCCCGTCGACGCTGCCCGAGGAGCGGATCGAAGCGGCCAGGACCACCGCCCCCACCACCACCCGCGCGCACCTGCGTGGGCAGGTGGTCACCACCGCCCAGCAGCACGGCGTGGACCACGTGGTGGACTGGACCACGATGCGGCTCACCCGCCCCGGCTCGATGCCGGTGCAGGTCCTGGACCCCTTCACCACCACGCTGCCCGCGGTCGACGATCTGCTCGCCCAGATCCGCGAGCTGGGCACCGGGCCCGGCACCGGCAGAGGCCCCGATCCGGCTCCCTTCGCCTGAGCGCTGGACCACACCCCAGCTCGCTGTCATCCGCCGGCCCGTACCCTGGTGCCTGCCCCCTCCCGCGGGGCCGCCGATCCGAAAGGTCCTGACTTGATCCGCCGCCGCACGCTGCTCACCACCGCCCTCGCCGCGACCGCCGCCATCGGCCTCGCCGCCTGCACCGACGAGGGCTCCAACGGTGCGTCCGACGGTGGCGGCTCCGACGGCGGCGGCGACGTCCTGGCCGGGGTCACCGTGAGCGACGATCTGGGCGCCGAGCCCGTCGTCGAGTTCACCGCCCCGCTCGAGATCACCGCCGCCGATGCGGAGATCATCACCCCCGGGGACGGCGCCATGATCGCTGAGGGGGACACCGTGATCTGGCGCAGCCACTTCGTCGACGCGAGCACCGGGGAGACCCTCTCGTCCTGGTGGCAGGGCGCCCCCGCCGGAGGCATGCAGGTGACCCCCGACGGAGCGGGCGAGGTCGCGTTCTCGTTCCTCACCACCGTGCCCGTCGGCTCCCGCTTCGTGATGGCGGGCTGGCAGCAGGGAAACGACGGCCAGGCCTATTCGCTGCTCCAGGTCGCGGACGTCGACCGCGTCGTCTCCCCGCTGCGCGCCGAGGGCGAGCCCGCAGATCCCTCCGGCAGCTTCCCCACCGTCACCCTGGCCGAGAACGGTGCTCCCGCGCTGGACGCCCCGCCCGAGGGCGAGCCGCCCGCTCAGACCACCCGCGAGGAGCTCATCGTCGGGACCGGGGACACCACCCGCGCCAGCGACTACCTCACCATGCACTACACCGGCTGGAAGTGGTCCGACGGCTCCCAGTTCGACTCCTCCTGGGATCGCGGGGCCCCTTTCGCCTTCATCCAGGGCCAGGGCATGGTGATCCAGGGCTGGGACGAGAACCTGCTGGACCTGCCGGTCGGCAGCCAGGTGATGCTGGTGATCCCTGCCGCGGAGGCCTACCGCGACCAGGGCGAGCTCGCCGGTGAGACCCTGGTCTTCGTGATCGACATCCTCGATGCCGCCCACACCAACGCCTGACACAGGCGCCTGTCCTGACCATCCAGACTGTCCTTGACCATCCATCACCACAGGAGGAAACCGCATGACCGATCGCACCAAGCCCGAGGTCGAGTTCCCCGAGGGCGACGCCCCCACCGAGCTGATAAGCACCGACGAGATCATCGGTGACGGTGAGGAGGCCGGCCGCGGCGACGTCGTCGACGTGCACTACGTGGGCGTCTCCCACTCCACCGGCGAGCAGTTCGACGCCTCCTGGGACCGCGGCGAGCCGCTGCGCTTCCAGCTCGGCGTGGGACAGGTCATCTCCGGCTGGGACCAGGGCGTCCAGGGCATGAAGGTCGGCGGCCGCCGCCGTCTCGACATCCCCGCCTCCCTCGGCTACGGCGCCCAGGGCGCTCCGCCGGTGATCGCCCCGAACGAGTCGCTCATCTTCGTCTGCGACCTGGTCGCGGTGCACAAGCGCTGAGCAGCA
This sequence comes from Brachybacterium sp., assembly GCF_052095815.1. Lineage (NCBI taxonomy): Bacteria > Bacillati > Actinomycetota > Actinomycetes > Micrococcales > Dermabacteraceae > Brachybacterium > Brachybacterium sp. The sequence continues at coordinate 157,265 of NZ_JBQDLF010000001.1, forward strand.
CCGCCGACGGTGCGGCGGGGGAGCATGCGGGAGGGCAGGAGTCCCTCTTCGCGGCCCCCGCCGTTCCTGTTCCCGATCCCTCGCCGCCGGCCGCCGCGCCGAGCGACCCGGGCCGCCCCGCCGCGGCCCGGGCTTCGGGGCTGCGCACCACGGCAGGGTTCGAGGTGGCCTCGGAGCTCCCGGTGGCGAGCGTGCGCCTGGTGGGGGTGCTTCCCCATCTGGACCGGCCCTTCGAGTACGCGGTCACCCCGGCGACGGCGGCCGCGCGGCCGGGCATGCGCGTGCGGGTGCGGTTCTCCGGCAAGGACACCGAGGGGATCGTGCTCGGCCGCCACCCCGCGCCGACCACCGATCGGGCACTGGCGCCCGTGCACCGCCTGGTCTCCGAGGACGTGGTGGTCCCGCCCGCGCTGATGCGCGTCTGCGAGGAGGTCGCCGAGCGCTGCGCCGGCACCGTCGGCGATGTGCTGCGCCTGGCCCTGCCGCCGCGCCATGCCCGCGCCGAGAAGGCCGATCGCGCCGCGGAGGAGAAGGAGCGCGAGACGCTCCCGGCTCCGGACTCCGGAGCCGCACCGCCCGAGGAGCCCATGCGCGCCCGGCCCGGCGACCGCTATCCGGGACTGGCCGCGCTGCTCGCCCGGTCAGGCAGTCCCGAGGGTCCGGTGCCCCGTGCGAGCCTCACCCTCGATGCCGTCGACAGCTGGACCGACGTCGCCGCCGACGCGATCGGGGACCTCGATCCGGCCAAGGGGGCGCTTGTGATCGCCCCCGATCAGCGAGATGTCGCACGGCTCTCCCGGGTGCTCACCGAGCGCGGCATCGAGCACGAGATCCTCGCCGGCACCGAAGGACCGGAGAAGCGCTACCGCACCTTCCGGCGCATCCTGCGGGGCGCCACCAGGGTGGTGCTCGGGAACCGCTCCGCGGCGTTCGCCCCGGTGCAGGATCTCGCTCTGGTGATCTGCTGGGATGAGGCGGACGATCTGCTCGAGGAGCCGCGGGCCCCGTATCCCCACACCCGCACCGTGCTCCAGTGCCGCTCCGCCGAGGAGCGCTGCGCGCTGCTGTTCCTCAGCCCGAGCGAGTCCGTGACCCTGCGGGCGCTCGCGGATCTCAGCTATCTCGCGCGCCTGGAGCCGCTGCCCGGCCCGGTCACGGCCGTCCGCCCGCGGATCGTGGCGATGGATGAGTACTTGCGGGAACGTGAAGGCCCCTCCGGCCGTTCTCGCCTGCCGCAGGAAGCGATGCGCGTGATCCGGCGCGGGCTGGAGCGGGGCTCGGTGCTGGTGCAGGTGCCGCGTTCCGGCTATGCCCCGGCGATCGCGTGCACCTTCTGCCGCACCCGCGCCCAGTGCCCGCACTGCTCGGCGCCGCTGTCCCAGAGCGGTCGCGGCGGACCCCTGCACTGCCGCGTCTGCGGCCGTCGGGAGGACGGCTACCGCTGTCCCGAATGCGACCGCACCCAAGTGCGGGCCATGGTCATCGGCTCGACCCGCACCGCAGAGGAGCTGCACCGTGCCTTCCCCGAGGCGACGTTGAAGGTGGCGGGCGGCGCGCACGGAGCGCTCGCGGACGATGCCGTCCCGGACCACGCGATCATCGTCGCCACCCCCGGGGCGGAGCCGGCCCCCCGGTCCCGGTACGCCGCCTGCCTGCTGCTGGATGCGGACGCACTGCTGGGCCGCGCCGCCTTCGATGCGGACGTCGAGGCGGTGCGGCGCTGGCGGGGCGCCATCGCACTGGTGCGCTGCGCCGACGACGGGGGAGAGGTGCTGATCGTCGGCACCTCCACCCTCCCCGCGATCCGCGACCTGGTCGCCCACCGCTCCTCGTTCTTCCTGGACCGGGTGCTCGAGGACCGTCACGAGCTGGACCTGCCTCCCTTCCGTCGGGTCGCCGAGATCGTGGGCGACCGGGAGGCGTGCCGTGGATTCCTCGAGACCGTCGAGCTCCCGGACGGCACCGATGTCTTCGGCCCGGTCGATCTCGAGGGACCCGACGCCGCCGGCCGGGCCCGCGCGGTGGTGCGCATCGAGCCGGGCCGCTCCCGTGAGCTCGCCCTCGCCCTGCGTGCCGGCATCGCCGCCCGGAGTGCCCGCAAGGCCCGGGGCTCCCTGCGCGTGCGACTGGATCCGCCTGACGTGTTCTGAGTGTTCCTCCCCGGCGGAGAACACGCTCGCCGTAGGGTGATCGGCGTCACTGGATTGCCGAGACGGAAGGACGACGATGACCTCCGCCCCTGATCAGGACTCGACCGCCACCGCGGAGGAGGACCGGCCCGACCTCTCCGAGGGGGAACGGGCCCCCGCCGCCAGCGCCCGCAGCCTGCGGGTGCGTCGCCTCGGCCTGGTCCTCGGCCTCCTCGTCGCAGTGCTCATCTACTTCCTGATGCCCGCCGACGTTCCCCACGGTGCGAAGCTCACCGCCGCGACCGCGGTGCTGATGGCCGCGTGGTGGATGACCGAGGCGCTGCCGATCCCCGCCACCGCTCTGGTCCCGCTGGTCGTCTTCCCGGTGCTCAACAGCGAGGTCGGCGTCGACGACGTCGGCGCGTCCTACGGCAACAACGTCATCTTCCTGTTCATGGGCGGGTTCATGCTGGCGCTCGGCATGCAGCGCTGGAACCTGCACAAGCGCATCGCCCTCGCGATCGTCGGGACGATCGGCACCAGCCCCTCGCTGCTGATCCTCGGCTTCATGGTCGCCACCGGATTCATCTCCATGTGGGTCTCCAACACCGCGACCGCGGTGATGATGCTGCCCATCGGCCTGTCGGTGCTGATGCTCGTGAACAAGCTGCGGCTCGAGGACGCCGTCGCGAAGGGGGAGGAACCCGGCGAAGGAGTGGATCCCGATCCCGAGGGCGGCTCACGTGACGGCGAGGTCGCCCCCGTCACCTCGAAGTTCGGCACCGCGATGATGCTCGGCATCGCCTACGCCGCCTCCATCGGCTCCCTGGCCACGATCATCGGCACCCCTCCCAACGCCCTGCTCGCGGCGCACATGAGCCAGGAATTCGGGGTCACGATCGGCTTCGGACGCTGGATGATGGTGGGCGGGCCGCTCGCGATCGTCTTCATGGTCATCGCCTGGCTGCTGCTGACGAAAGTCCTGTACAAGCCCGAGATCACCGAGATCCCCGGCGGCACCGAGCTGATCCGTCAGGAACGCAGCAAGCTCGGCCGCATCTCCGCGGGGGAGACCAGGGTGCTGGCAGTCTTCGTGCTGGCCGCACTCTCGTGGGTGTTCATCCCGCTGCTCTCCGATGCGCTCGGCCGGGAGGATCCGTGGATCTCGGACGCCGGCATCGCGATGGTGGTGGGACTGGTGCTGTTCCTCCTGCCAGCCGGTGCGGCACGGGGCGTGAGGCTGCTCGACTGGGAATCCGCCGCGAAGCTGCCCTGGGGCGTGCTGCTGCTGTTCGGCGGCGGCCTCGCCCTGTCCGCACAGTTCAGCTCCTCAGGCCTGACCGAATGGATCGGCGAGGTCACCGAGGGCGTCGGCGGACTGCCCGTGGTGCTGATCGTGGCGGTCGTCGCCGCCGGCGTCCTCTTCCTGACCGAGCTGACCTCGAACACTGCCACCGCCGCGACCTTCCTGCCGCTCGCCACGGCCGTGGCCGTCGGCACCGGGATCGACCCGATGCTGCTCGCGATCCCCGTCGCGATCGCCGCGACCTGCGCCTTCATGCTCCCTGTCGCGACGCCCCCGAACGCGATCGCCTACGGCTCCGGTTATGTCACGATCCCGCAGATGGCCAAGGCCGGGCTGTGGCTGAACCTGATCGGGATCGTGCTGGTGACCGCCACCACGATGGGCCTGGCGGTATGGGTGTTCGGGCTCGTCTACTGACGCCCCCGGAGAGCTCTCGCGACAGCCATCAGCGGTGCCACCGTAGACTCGACCCATCATGCGACTGCTCTTCGCCGGCACCCCAGAGGCCGCACTTCCTTCCCTGCGCACCCTGCTCGACTCGCACCATGAGGTCGTCGGGGTGCTCACCCGACCCGACGCACCCTCCGGTCGCGGCCGCAGGCTCACCCCCTCACCGGTGAAGACCCTCGCCCTCGAGGCGGGCGTCCCAGTGCTCGAGCCGACCACGCTGCGCGACGAGACGGTCCAGCAGCAGATCCGCGAGCTCGCCCCTGACGCCGCGCCCGTGGTCGCCTACGGGAACCTGGTCCCGCAGGCCGCTCTCGACATCCCCCGCCACGGGTGGGTGAACCTCCACTTCTCATTGTTGCCGTCCTGGCGCGGCGCGGCGCCCGCCCAGCGCGCGGTGCTCTCCGGCCGGCAGGAGACCGGCATGAGCGTGTTCCGCCTCGAGAAGGGACTGGACACGGGGGATCTGATCGCCACGGCACCCACCCTGATCGGTGAGTTCGAGACCTCCGGCGAGCTGCTGGAGCGGATGGCGATCGACGGCGCCCCCGTGCTGCTGAGCGCACTGGACGCGCTCGAGGCCGGCACCGCGGTGCTCACACCCCAGGACCATGCACTGGCCACCCACGCCGCGAAGCTCACCACCGCCGAAGCCGAGATCGACTGGACGGTCCCCGCCGAACGAGTCGAGGCCCACATCCGGGGGATGAGCCCGCAGCCCGGCGCATGGACGTTGCTGGACGGCGCCCGCACGAAGATCCTGGGCGTCGAACGCGCCCCGGAGCACCCTCCGCTGCCACCCGGACAGATCGCGGCCACCAAGCGCCAGATGCTTGTGGGCACCGGCACCGGGGTGATCGCCCTGGCGACCCTCGCCCCGGCCGGCAAGCGGCCGATGCGGGCCGCGGACTGGGCCCGCGGTGCGGGCCTCGCCCCCGATGCCCGATTCACCAGCCAGTCGCAGGACGGAGTCACCGCATGAACCAGGACCGACGCAGCAATCAGGACCGCGGCCGACGCGACGAGAACCCGCAGCGAGACCAGCGCGACCAGCACGGCCGTTCCCGCTCCGGCTCGCGCGGGCAGGGAGGCCCCCGCCGCGGCTATTCCGAGTCACGGCCGGCCGAGCGGGCACGCCGCTCCACCCCCTCCCGCCAGGTCGCCTTCGAAGGGCTGCGGATGGTGCGCGAGGAGGACTCCTACGCGAACCTGGTGCTGCCCCGGCTGCTGCGCAGCCACCACGTCTCCGGCCGCGACGCCGCCTTCACCACCGAGCTGTTCTACGGCTCCCTGCGCGCACAGGGACGGCTCGACGCGGTCATCACCGCCTGCGTGGATCGCCCACTGGCCAAGATCGACCCGCCGCTGCTGGACGTCATCCGGCTCGGCGCCTACCAGCTGCTGGACATGAGCGTCGCCCCACACGCGGCGACCTCCGAGACCGTGGCCCTGGCCCGTTCCGTGGTCGGCGCCGGTGCGGCGAGCTTCGCCAACGCCGTGCTGCGCCGGGTGGGGGAGAAGGACCTCGAGCAGTGGCTGCTCGAGGTCGCCCCCGACCGCGAGCAGGATCCCACCGGGCACCTCGCCGTGGTGCACTCCCATCCGCGCTGGGTGGTCCGCGCCCTGAGCGACGCGCTGGCCGGCCACGGCCGCTCGCGCGACGAGATCGATGAACTGCTGGCCGCCCAGAACGCGGCGCCGGCGGTCTCCCTCGTGATGCGACCGGGCCTCACCGATCTCGACGAGCTGATCGACCACGGCGCGAGCCAGGGCCGGCTGAGCATCTTCGCGGCCTCCTGGCCCTCCGGCGACCCCGGCGGCATGGACCCGGTCAAGGAGGGCCGCGTCGCCGTGCAGGACGAGGGCAGCCAGCTCGCCGCCCTCGCCCTCGCGCTCGGCGCCGACGACCTGGTCCTCGCCGAGGACCACCACTGGCTGGACCTCTGCGCAGGCCCCGGCGGCAAGGCCGCGCTGCTGGGCGGGCTGACCGTCGGCCATGACGCGGACCTGCTGGCGGTCGAGCTCCAGGAGCATCGCACCGAGCTCGTCAACCGGGCCGTGGCGACGCTGCAGGAGGCCGGCTGCGAGATCACCACCCGCACCGCCGACGGCACCACCATCGGCAGCGAGCTGCCCGGCCGCTTCTCCCGCGTCCTCGCCGACGTCCCCTGCTCCGGGCTCGGTGCCCTGCGGCGCCGCCCCGAAGCCCGCTGGCGCCGCACCCCCGCCGACATCGGCCAGCTGGGCGGGATCCAGCGCGGGCTGCTCACCTCGGCCCTGGACGCCGCCGCGCCCGGGGGAGTGGTGGCCTATGTGACCTGCTCCCCGCACCTGGCCGAGACCCGCCTGATCGTCGCCGACGTGCTCAAGCGGCGCGACGACATCGAGCAGCTCGACGCGCGCGACGCGGTGCGCGCCGGGATGCTCCCCGCAGTCCGGCAGGACGTCGAGCTGGGCGAGGGCCCCGCGGTCCAGCTGTGGCCCCACGTCCACGGCACCGATGCGATGTACATCCACCTGCTGCGCAAGCAGCCCGCCCCCACCGAGGAAGGACTCCCGACGGCATGATCACCCCGTACTCGACCGACGGCCACTACATCCACCCCAGCATCCTCAACGCCGACTTCATGAGCATCGGCAGCGAGCTCGACAAGATCTCCAGCGCCGACAGCGTCCACGTCGATGTGATGGACAACCATTTCGTGCCGAACCTGACCTTCGGTCCCTCGATGGTCGAGCAGATCGTCGAGCGCAGCACGATCCCGGTCGATGCGCACCTGATGATCGCCGACGCCGACACCGAGGCTCCCGCCTATGCGGAGGCCGGTGCCGCGTCCGTCACCTTCCACCTGGAGGCCGCCCGGGCCCCGGTCAAGCTCGCCCGTGACCTGCGCAGGAAGAACGTGCAGGTCGGCGTCGGCCTTCGACCTGCTTCCGCGGTCGAGCCGATCCTCGACATCATCGGCGAGTTCGACATGCTGCTGATCATGACCGTCGAGCCCGGCTTCGGCGGCCAGAGCTTCCTGGACACCATGCTCCCCAAGATCCGTCGGGCGCGCGCGGCGATCAGCGGGGCCAACCTCGAGGTGTCGATCCAGGTCGACGGCGGGGTCAGCCGGGAGACCATCGAGCGCTGCGCGGAGGCCGGGGCGAACGTCTTCGTGGCGGGGTCTGCGATCTATCGGGCCCAGGATGCGGCCGCTGAGATCTCTGCCCTGCGCGAACTTGCCCGGGGCCACGCCGCCCATTGACCTGCGGCTGCGCCGCCCCCTGACCTGCGCCACGCCGCCCACTGACCTGCGGCTGCGCCTCCTGCTGATCAGCGCGGTCGCCTCCACCGTGTCCCCCGCCCCGTCACCTGCGTTCATGCGCTCTCCGGTGGCGGGGCCGACGGTCTAGGATGATCTGGTCACGACCAGTGACGTGCTCCGGGGTCGGTGAAATTCCGAGCCGGCGGTGATAGTCCGCGACCCGCTTCGGCGGTGGAGCCGGTGAAATTCCGGCGCCGACAGTACAGCCTGGATGAGAGGCGCACGTCCTGCATGTCCCAGGGCGCCCTCGGCGCGCGCTGGCGCCATGCCGGAACCCTTTTCCCCCGGAGCCACTGCATCCGACGGCGAAAGGACCGACATGGATTTTCTGCAGTGGCTCTTCGACGCGCGAATCGATTTCGCGGGCGGACAGTTCCTACTCCTGCGAGAGGTGCTCGGCAACGTCTTCGGACTGCTCAGCGCCCTCGGCGGCATGCGACGGAAGGTATGGGCCTGGCCCATCGGCATCGTCGGCAATGTGCTGCTGCTGACGGTGTTCATGGGCTCGGTGTTCGGCAACCCGAACTCCGTGGACCTGCTGGGGCAGGCCGGACGCCAGGTGATGTTCATCGCCACCAGCATCTACGGCTGGCAGCGGTGGCGGCAGGCGAAGCACGACGGCGGCACCGCAGTGGAGCCCGAGTGGGCCTCCTGGGGGACTCGCGTCCTGCTGCTGGTCGCGCTGGTGGGCGGCACCGCAGCGCTGACCCCCCTGTTCCGGATGCTCGGCTCCTATGAGCCGGTCTGGGCTGACGCCTGGATCTTCATGGGCAGCCTGCTGGCGACCTTCGGGATGGCCAAGGGCTGGGTCGAGTTCTGGCTGATCTGGGTCGCGGTCGACATCGTCGGCGTCCCGCTGCTGCTCGATGCCGGGTACTACGCGAGCGCATTCATGTATCTCTTCTACGGAGCCTTCACCCTGACGGGGTTCTTCGTCTGGTGGGGTGTGCGCAGCCGCCGCCAGGTGGAGGAGACGCGGGTGACGGTGGAGACCGCCCATCTCGATCCCACGGTGCGCAAGGAGTGACTCGCCTTCCAGCAGGTGGTCCTCTGAACGGGCCACCTGCCGGAACGCGTATCCTGTCGGCGTGAAGGATTTCGAGGCACTGTTCGCCGAGCTGACTGAGAAGGCCCGTACCCGACCTGAGGGGTCGGGCACCGTCCGCGAACTCGATGGCGGGGTCCATCAGATCGGCAAGAAGATCGTCGAAGAGGCCGCCGAGGTGTGGATGGCCTGCGAGCACGAGACCCATGAGGACGCCGCCATGGAGATCAGCCAGCTGCTCTATCACGTGCAGGTGATGATGATCGCCAAGGGCATCTCGCTCGAAGACGTCTACCGACAGCTCTGACCCGCCAGCTCTGACCCACCAGCTCCGACCCGCGCCGGTCTGCGGTCGAAGGTTCGCACCCGGTCCCGCGGTCTCCGGCTCTTCCGCCGTTGCCTCCGCATCCTCCGGGCTTGCAGCGTCTCGCCGCCTCCATCCTGTTCCTCTCCGTCCCACCCCCACTCGTGGCCGCCGCGGCGGCCGAGGAGGATCCGTGCTCCGCATCGCCGTCCCCAACAAGGGCGCCCTGTCCGATCCCGCCGCCGATCTGCTCCAGGAGGCCGGCTACCGGCGCCGCGGCACGGCCAAGGAGCTCGTCGTGGTCGACGAGGAGAACGGCGTCGAGCTGTTCCACCTGCGCCCGCGGGACATCGCGGTGTACGTGGGCTCCGGCACGGTGGACGTCGGCATCACCGGCCAGGACATGCTGCTGGACTCCCGCACCCCGGCCGATGAGATCCTGCCGCTGGGCTTCGCGCGGTCGACCTTCCGCTTCGCCGCGCCAGCGGGAACCCGCCGCGACGCCTCGGAGCTGCAGGGCGCCCGCATCGCCACCAGCTACGAGAACCTCGTCGAGGACTACCTCGCCGAGCGCGGCGTCACCGCCGAGGTGGTGCACCTCGACGGGGCCGTCGAATCCTCGATCCGGCTCGGGGTCGCGGATGTGATCGCCGATGTCGTCGAGACCGGCAGCACGCTCCGCCAGGCGGGCCTCGAGCCCTTCGGCGAGGCGATCATGACCAGCGAAGCGGTCCTCTTCTCCCGCCCCGGGCTCGAGCTCGACGAGGACGGCACCCACTCCCTCGAGGTCCTCGCGCGACGCATCCGCGGGGTGCTGGTGGCGCGCGAGTACGTGATGCTCGACTACGACATCCCCACGGCCCTGCTCGAGCGCGCCGTCGAGATCACCCCCGGCCTGCAGTCTCCGACGGTCTCCCCGCTGCACGGCGGGGAGTGGTCCGCGGTGCGCGCGATGGTGGACACCCGCTCCGCCCACCGCATGATGGATGACCTCTACGACGCCGGGGCCCGCGCGATCCTGGTCACCGCGATCCAGGCCTGCCGCATCTGAGACGCCGATGAGCACCCCCGCAGCGGATCAGCAGCCGGGGGAGAGCCGTGCCTCGATCGTGCTGCGTCCCCGGGCGGTACGGGTGGCCGCCTACCTCAGCGCCACCATCGTGATGGCGGGGATGATCGGCGGCGCGGTGATGATCACCAGCTTCCAATGGGGTGGACGGCTCGGACTGGTCGCCGTCGGCGTGCTGGTCTTCATCTTCTGCCATCTCGAGGCCTCGGTGACGGTCACCGCCCGCCCCGAGGTGCTGGTCGTGCGCAACCTGATGAGCACCCGCACCCTGGAGTGGGCCGAGGTGATCGGGATCAGCTTCCCGATGGGCGACCCCTGGGCGCACCTGGACCTGGCCGACGGCTCGACCCTCGCCCTGCACGCGATACAGCGCTACGACGGCGATCGGGCGATCGCCGCTGCGCATCTGCTGCTGGGGCTGGTGCAGGAACGGGGCGAAGCGGTCGGCGACTGAGCTCGATCGTCGTCACGAGGCTCTCGGGGCCTGAGATCGGTCCTCGCAACGAGGCTCTCAGGGCCTGAGCTCGGTCGTCGGGCTGGGGGCTCAGGGACCGGCGTCAGGCCCGCGGCGCGAGGGACGCGGCGCAGCGTCCCGCGAGCGCCGCGTACTGGAACGCCCAGGGATCCTCCGCCAGAGTGCGACCCATCGTGGTCATCCGCACCGGCATGTCCTCCAGCGCATCCCGCAGGCCCTTGGCATCGACCTCGGTGAGCTGGTGCCGCACTCCGCGCTTCTCCGCCGGCTTGAGGATCGTGGTTTTCACCTGTTTCCGTACAGACTCATGAAATGCGTTGTACCGGCTGTCGTTGCGGGGGAGCACGGGCAGGTGGACAGGGGCGAGCAGCGCACGGCCATAGGTGGTCGAAGAATGATGGGACAGGCCCCGATGTCGCTTGCGCTCATCGGCACCGGAGACCCGCAGCGTCGCGACGGGGCGGCCGCCGAGCACCGAGGCGGCATGGACCGCCTCGGCCGCCTGCACTCCGGAGAATCCCCAGCCGGTTCCGGTGCCCAGATTGCCGGGCCCCTGGATCACGATCGCGACGTCGGCGCCGACCACGTGCTTCGCCCCGAGCAGCGCCGAGTGCACGGTCACTGCTTCGAGGTCGCCGCCGAAGGACTGCCCGGCGCTGATCACCGAGGCCAACAGATCCGCTTCCCGCAGCCGGGCCGCGATGCGGGAGTAGGCCGCCGGCAGCGCGGCGGCGTCGGTGTGCACGTAGGCGATCTTCGCGGTGCGCCGCTCGGCCCGGATGCCCGCAATGATGGCGGGCAGCGAGGAGTGGAGATCCGCGACCACCACCGGCATCCCGTCGATGCTCTTCGCGGCGCGGACCGTCTCGTAGTGCTCCCCGTCGGGATCGTCGAGCGCGTCGACCATGGTCTGCATCGGGGTGTACCTGGCCTTGACCATGTGGCCGCTGGTCTCCGTCGCCTCGGGAAGCACATCGAGGCGGGCCACCACCATGGCGTCCCCGCCGGTGCCCAGCTCGCGGCGCAGGGCATTGGTGTTCAGCAGCACCCGTTCGCCCAGCTGGGGCTGACCGGTCAGCTCTCGGAAGGCGATCGCGGTGATCGTCCCCGCATCGTCATCGAGCTCGATCTCGAACCGATCCACACCGTGCCAGGAGCTCAGTGCGTCCTTCACGGTTCCCCGTTCCCATCGCAGCATGAGCACAGCCTAGAGCCGCGGCGCGGAAGCGGCCCATTCGGCCGGTCCGGACGGATAGTCTGACCGGGTGGCTTCGAAGAATGTGGAGAGACTCCTCAACGTCATCATGACGATCGGCTCACGGCGACGGATCGATCGCGCCAAGCTCTTCTCCGTCATCCCCGATTACGCGAATGCGGTCTCCGACCAGGCCGCGGAGCGGATGTTCGAGCGCGACAAGGCCGCCATCCTCGAGCTCGGCCTGCCCCTGGCGACCGAGCGCGATGTGCTCGACGAGAACACGGTGTACTACCGGATCGAGACGGCACGCTCCGGAGCGGTGCTGGATCTCACCACGGAGGAGTACACGGTGCTGCTCGCGGCGAGCCGTGCCTGGGATGCGGCAGCAGCCGGCGGAGCGGCCCGCCGGGTCCGCTCCAAGCTGCTGAGCCTCGGGCATGACGCCGACCCCGATCTGCTGCGACGCACCCCGCGCGGTGCGGTCGAGTCGCTGCCCGTGCTCTCGCCGCTGCTGGACTCGGTCGTGGGCGGCAGGTCCGTCCGCTTCACCTATCGCGCCACCCACGGAGCCCCGGCGGAGCGCCGGGTCGAGCCCTGGGTCGTCGGGGTGCACGAGGGCCACTGGTACATCTACGGCTGGGACCTGGATCGTTCTGCGCCACGCCTCTTCCGTGCCTCGCGCATCGAATCCTTCCCGGCTGACCTCGCTGCGGCTCAGCAGCCCCGGCCCGAGGACACGGATCTCTCCGGAGTCCTCGGGCGCATGCTCGACAGTGACGACCGGGATTCCGCGGTGCTGCGCGCAGCACCGTACAAGGCACTGTCGCTGCGCGACCGGGCGGGGGCGCCGCTCGAGGCTGAGCGCCTCACGCTGCCGAGCCTCCCGCGTCCCGCCGCTCGTCGCCTGCTGCTGGGCGATATCCGCTGGGTCGAGCTGCTCGAGCCGCAGCCCTGGCGGGAGGAGCTCGCCCAGGTGCTGAGCTCGATCGCGGACCTGCATGCGCAGGAGCCGCAGCTCTCGGAGCTCCAGGAGGCGACCGGCCGCCCGACGCCCAGGATCCGGCTCACCCCGCAGAGCGGCGACCACCTCTCACGGCTGATCTCCGCCGCGTCCTATGTGCTCAGCCGTGGCGAGGCTGATCTGGCGGAGCTGGCCGAAGCCCTCGACATCACTGAGAAGCAGCTGGTGACAGATCTGCAGGTGCTGTTCGTCTGCGGCGATATGGGTGACGGCTGGGAGGACCTGATCGAGGCGGAGTGGGAGCACGGAACGGTGCGGGTGCGCAACGCCGAGCCGCTCCGTCGTGCCCTGAGCCTCAGCGCAGTGGAGATCACCGCGCTGCTAGCAGGGCTGGCAGCTCTCGAGCCCGTCGCAGGCCAGGCCGAGCAGACAGTGGCCGCGGCACGAGCGAAGCTGCTGGCCGGTGTGACCGGCAGCCCCGACGACTCCGCGCAGGTGCCCACTCGATCCGACCTGGCCGACGCGATCACCGCCGACGAGATGGCCGCCCGCACCGCGGACCGCGCGGAGACGGTCCTCGCCGCTGTGCATGGCGCGCTGCGCGCGCAGCCCGGCGCGGAGGACGGACAGCTCGTGATCCGCTATTCCTCCTCCGACCGGCCCGGCACCAGCGTGCGCAGGATCCGGCCGCTGCGCATCGAGAGCGATGGCGTGCGCTCCTACCTGCTCGCCGACTGCGAGCTCGCCGGGGCCCAGCGCCGGTTCCGCCTGGACCGCGTGGTCGAGATCCTGCCCGCCGGCACCGCCATTAGCCGCGCCGACGCGGGGGAGCAGCAGGCCCTGGCCGGGCGCGTCGAGGGGGAGGTCTGGCTCCGGCTCGAACCTGCCGGGCATTGGATCGCCGAGTCGTTCGGGGCCGCCGAGATGCGGGACGGCGGGGACGGCGAGGCCTTCGCCCGGCTGGACTCGCCGCTGCTGGCGCCGCTGGTGGATGCGGTGCTGGAATCCGCCGGTGCGGCCGAGGTGCTCTCGCCGTGTGATCTCAGAGACACGATCGTGACCGTTGCAAGAGATGGCGCGGTACGTCACACCTCGTAGGAGCCGTTACGCTGGGACGACCCGCCGTGCGGTGGGCCGAGTCGCCACCGTGGCGACCCGTCCGGCGCCCAGTCCGCTGTGGGATGATAGGTGCGCCCGCGCCGTCTCGTGGCGCTGTTGAAAGGGACTTCCATGAACTTCTTCCGCAACCCCTGGGCGATCGTCCTGCTGATCGTGCTGGTGATCCTTCTGTTCGGGGCCAACAAGCTCCCGGGTCTCGCCCGCAACATGGGCAAGTCGATGCGCATCTTCAAGAGTGAGGTCGAGGAGCTCCGCGGCGAGGAGAAGCCCGCCGACGAGGACGAGGAGGACGATCGTCCGGCCCGCTCCACGCGCCCGCGTGAGGACCGCGACAGCCGTTCCCACGACGACCGCGAGTACAACCCTCGCGATGACGCGGACCGCGGCCGCGAGCCGATCCGCGCCCACGACGACGACGATTCCTACCGTCGCGACTGAGCATCTCGGCGCAGAGCGCGCCGTCGACAGCGGGCCCGGGTGGGAGACCGTCCGGACCCGGAGCGCTGGGAGGAAGCAGACCCGTGGCGAGTGATACGCAGGGACGCGAGCAGACCGAATCGGAGCCCGCGAATAAGTCACGCAGGGACCCCGAAGGACGGATGTCGCTCGGCGAGCATCTCGTCGAGCTGCGCAACAGGCTGATGATCAGCGCGATCACCGTCCTGCTGCTCTCCATCGTGGGCTGGTTCCTGTTCCCGTGGGTCTTCGACGCCGTCAAGGCGCCGATCGAGGCAGCCAGCGAGGACTCCGAGCTCCAGTCGCTGATCAACTTCCAGGGCGTGGGCCAGGGCCTGAACGTCAAGCTGCAGATGGCCGCGTACATCGGCCTGATCCTGTCCTCACCGATGATCATCGCCCAGATCTGGCTGTTCGTGATGCCGGGCCTGCACAAGAACGAGCGCAAGTACGCCATCGGCTTCTTCGGCAGCGCGATCCCGCTGTTCTTCGTCGGCTGCGTGGCCGGTTACTGGGCCGTCAGCCAGCTGGTGCCGGTGCTGATGAGCTTCACGCCCACCGAGGGCTCGGTCTCGCAGATCATCCCCTACGACCAGTACCTCGCGCTGCTGATCAAGACCATGCTCGCCTTCGGCATCGCCTTCGTGATGCCGGTGGTGATGGTCCTGCTGAACTTCATGGGGCTGGTCAGCGGCAAGGCGATGCTCAAGGCGTGGCGCTGGATCATCTTCCTGAGCTTCGCCTTCACCGCCGTCATGGTCCCCACCCCGGAGCCGATCACGCTGATCGCGATGTCCGCAGCGATCGCCAGCCTCTTCTTCGGTGCGATCGTCATCTCGCTGATCCACGATCGGCGCAAGGCGCGCAGGTCCGGTGACGAGGACCTCGACGATGACCAGGCCAGCAGCATCGACGACGAGGTGGAGAAGATCGACGGCCCGTCCCGCCTGGACGACGCCGACGGGGACGGGCGGTGAGCAGGCTCCGTGTGGGTCTGCTCGCGAATCCCACCGCTGCACAGGGAGCCGCTCACCGGGTCGGCCGCCAGGTCGGCCATCTGCTGCGGCTGGCCGGGATCTCCGTGGTGGACCTCTCCGCCACCTCCGCCCACCTCGCCCGGGCCCGCGCCGAGGAGATCCGCGACTCCCTGACCGCATTGGTGGTCGTCGGCGGTGACGGCACCGTCTCGCTCGGCGCCGAGATCGTGGCCGGCTCCCCGGTGCGGCTCGGGATCGTCCCTGCCGGCAGCGGCAATGACTTCGCGCGCGCCCTCGGGCTGACGATCAACGATCCGGAGGAGTCCACCCGGGCCCTCCTCCACGCCCTGTCGCGCCCGGTGGTGACGATCGACGCGATCGAGATCATCGCCGCCGGCGAGCATGCGCTGCCGCATCGCTCGCTCGCCCTGGGCAACGTGAACCTGGGCTTCGATGCCCTGGTCAACGCACGTGCCAACAGCTCTCGGGCCCGCCACACGGTCCGCTATACGACGGCCCTGATGCGCGAGCTGCCCGCCTTCACCCCCCTGCCCTACTGGCTCGAGATCGACGGGGGCGAGCGGATCGAGCTGGACGCCACGATCCTGACCCTGTGCAGCTCCGGGATCTTCGGCGGCGGGATGAAGATCGTCCCCGAGTCGCGGATCGATGACGGCATGCTCGAGCTGGTCACCGTCGCCGGGCTGGGCCGCAGCCAGCTGCTGCGCTTCTTCCCGCGCGTCTACCGGGGCACGCACACCACCCTGGACGCGGTGAAGATCCAGCCCGTGCGCGAGGTGACCGTCGGCCTGCGCCACGGCCGGGCACTGCGCGCCTACGCGGATGGCGAGCCCCGCTCGCTGCTGCCGCTGACAGCACGGGTGCTGCCCGGAGCGGTGCGGCTGCTCGCCGAGCTGCCCGCCGCGGCGGAGACCGCCGACGGCAGCGAGGGAGCCCAGTGACCTCTCCCTCCGAGCGCTACGCCCAGTGGAAGCAGGAGCAGCAGCAGGAGCAGTCCTCCCGCGAGCTCACCGCCTTCACCGCCCGCTACCCCTTCGATCTCGACGAGTTCCAGCTGGCGGGCGGGCGGGCGCTCGAGGGCGGCAGCTCGGTCCTGGTCGCCGCCCCCACCGGCGCCGGCAAGACCGTGGTGGGGGAGTTCGCGGTGCATCTCGCACTGGCCCGGGGCCACAAGGTCTTCTACACCGCGCCGATCAAGGCGCTGTCCAATCAGAAGTTCGGCGAGCTGGTGGACTGGCTGGGCGCCGAACGTGTGGGTCTGCTGACCGGCGACACCTCGATCCGCCCCGATGCCGAGGTGGTCGTGATGACCACCGAGGTGCTGCGCAACATGCTGTACGCGGACTCCGACCTCCTGCAGGGACTGGGGTTCGTGGTGATGGACGAGGTGCACTATCTCGCCGATCGCCTGCGCGGGCCGGTGTGGGAAGAGGTCATCATCCACCTCGACCGCTCGGTGCAGCTGGTCTCGCTCTCGGCGACGGTCTCCAATGCGGAAGAGTTCGGTGCCTGGCTGCAGGAGGTCCGCGGGAGCACCGAGATCATCGTCTCCGAGACTCGCCCGGTGCCGCTGTGGCAGCACGTGATCGTGGGCGATGAACTCCTGGACCTCTTCGTCGATGCCGACGGGGAAGCTGTGGTGTCACAGGGTCCGGGCGCCCGCAGCGACCGTCAGGTGAACCCCGAGATCGAACGCATCACCTCGTTCTCCCTTCCCGTCGACGAGCGGACCGGCGGCGCGCGCGGCAAGGACTACCGGGGGAGGAAGGGCACCGGCGGGCGCCACCGGCCCCGCGGCTCCGGACAGCACCGCCCTCCCCACAAGCGCAGGGGGCGTGGCCCCGGCGCCTACGACGGCAGCGGCTACGGCGGCAACCGGAGCGGTGACAGCAGGAGCAGCGACAGTAGGAGCCACGGCGGTCAGGCCCCCGGACTGCCGCAGCGCACGATGCGGCGTCCCGAGGTCGTAGCCCTGCTGGACCAGGCAGAATTGCTGCCCGCGATCGTGTTCATCTTCTCCCGCGCCGGGTGCGAGGGCGCCGTGCAGCAGTGTGCACGGGCGCGCCTGCACCTCACCGATGACCGGGAGCGACGTGAGATCCGCGCAGTGCTCGACGAGCAGCTTGCCGGGATCGGCGCCGAGGACGAGGAGGTCCTCGGCATCGCCTCCTTCCGCCGCGCGGTGCTCGACGGCTTTGCCGCCCACCACGCCGGGATGCTGCCGCTGCTGAAGACGGTGGTCGAGCAGCTCTTCGCCCGGGGGCTGATCAAGGTCGTCTTCGCCACCGAGACCCTCGCGCTGGGCATCAACATGCCAGCCCGGTCGGTGGTGCTCGAGAAGCTCGTGAAGTTCAACGGTGTCGAGCACGCGGACCTCACACCGGGAGAGTTCACTCAGCTCACGGGACGCGCAGGCCGCCGCGGTATCGACACCGAGGGCCATGCTGTGGTCGTCGCGGGGCCCCGGTTCGATGCCCCCGCCGTGGCCTCCCTCGCCTCGAAGCGCACCTACCCGCTGCGCTCGGCGTTCCGACCCACCCCGAACATGGCCGTGAACCTCCTGGACCGTTTCGATCTGGCACGTGCCCGGGAGACCCTCGAGACCAGCTTCGCGCAGTTCCAGGCAGACCGTTCCGTGGTGGGGCTCGCCCGCCGCGCCCGGGAGCTCGAGGACACGGTGACGTCCTACCAGGAGGCGGTGACCTGCGACCGCGGCGATCTCCTCGAGTACGCGCAGCTCCAGGAAGCCGTCTCCGAGCGCGAGAAGACCCTCGCCCAGGCTCGCGCTGCTGCGGACCGGGACCGGACCCGCTCGGTCCTCGGTGACCTCCGCCGTGGTGAGGTGATCGCGCTTCCCGGCGGGAAGCGCCGGGGGTACGCGGTGGTGCTGGACGTGGACCGCGCGGTACTCGGCGGCCCACAGGTGGACCTGCTGGACACCGAGGGCCGACGTCGCAGCCTGCGCCCGGGCGATGTCCCCTCCCCGCCCGCCGTGATCGACAGCCTCCGCCTCCCGCGGCAGGATGCCCTGGGCAGTGGGAAGGTGCGCAAGGACACCGCGGCCGCGCTGCGCCAGCGACTGGCCGGACAGGACGACGCCGATCGCCGCGAGGTGCGGCGCCGCACCGGCCGCACCCCCTCGACCGTCGCCACCGATGAGCAGCTGCTCGGCCTGCGCGAACAGCTGAGCGCGCATCCGTGCGGCGAGTGTCCGGACCTGGAGTCGCATCTGCGCTGGGTGGGCCGCTGGCGGAAGAGCCGCGCGGAGCTCGAGGGAGTGCAGCGCAGGATCCGGGGGCGCACCAGTTCCCTGGCCCGTCAGTTCGACCTGCTCACCGGCCTGCTCATCGAGCTCGGCTATCTCGAACGGGTCAGCACCTCGTCCGCCGTCGGCATCCCCGACGCGGTGACGGATGCTGGCTCCGCGGAGCTGCGACCGACCCCCACCCCGGAACTGCGACCGACGGCGAGCGGCCTGCGGCTGCGACGGCTGTTCAGCGACCGGGACCTGTTGATCGCCGAGTGCCTGGAGCACGGCGCCTGGTCGGGACTCTCCGCCGCCGGGCTGGCCGCGGTGGTCTCCGCCGCGGTGCATGAGTCTCGCCGCGACGATCGTGCCCCGGAGCTGATCCCCGAGCCCGCCGTGGGTGCCGCGCTCGAGGCCTCCGCCCGGGTCGCCGCGCGCCTGCAGGCCGCTGAGAGCCGATATGGCATCACGCCCACCAGTGCCCCCGATCCCGCGATCTCTGCGATCGTGCACCGCTGGGCGCAGGGTCTGCACCTGGCCGCAGCGCTCGAGGGCAACGATCTGCCGCCCGGGGACTTCGTGCGGCACTGCCGCCAGGTGATCGACCTGCTCGATCAGCTCACTGCGGACCCCGAGCTCGGACACATCGCACGCGAGTCGATCAGGGCCGTGCGACGAGGTCTGGTGGCCCAGGAGATCGACCGATGAGCTTTTTCCCAGGCGGACGGGAGAAGCTTGGCCCCGTGAGCGAGAACGACCGTCATCAGACCCCCGCGACCGGGCAGGCCGCCGCCCCGATGCTCTACACCGGGATCGTGCTGTACAGCGCCGGCGATCCGGAGGCCTCCGCGATGCTGGTCGCGGACGGGCTCATCGCGTGGACCGGCCCGGAGGACACCGCGCGCGTGCTCCACGGCGATGTTCAGCAGGTCGATGCGACCGGCTGCCTGATCACTCCGGGCTTCGTGGACGCCGCCGCGACCGCCGACGGCTCTGCCCCTGATCCTGCGGATGATGCCGCAGCGGCCGCGCTCGGCATCGTGCTGCGGCTGCCCGGCCCCACCGGGATCCGAGAGGGAGTGCGCATCGTCGCCCCGGTCAGCGAGAGCGCCGACTATCTCGACCTGCTCGCTGAGGGCACCCCGCTCGCCTTCGCCTCCGCGGGCGAGCCGGCGGCGGCCGATCCCTGGGACTGGGTGCGCGGCGCCGCCCGTACCAGCCCCGCCGAGCAGCGCATCAGCGACCGCGCGGCCTTCCTCGCCGCCTCCCGTGGCGGGCAGCGGGTGGCCGGGAACCGCCACCCCGGGTCCCTGCAGACGGGGATCCCGGCGACCTTCGTGGTGTGGGAGCCGTGGGACCTCACTGTCCGCTCCCATGCCCAGCGGGTGGACAGCTGGTCCACCGACCCGCGCTCCCGCACCCCGCTCCTGCCCGACCTGGACCAGGGGACCCCGCGCGCCCTGCGCACGGTGGTGGACGGACACATCCTCCACGACCGGCTCGGTCAGGACGGCGGATGACGGCGACCACACGGTCGAGACCGTCGCGCGAGCGCAGCCGTAAGTCTCGTGACGAGTTCACACCCACACCCTGGCCGGTTGCTGTGCTGTGCGGCGGCTTCGGCGGCTTCTGCGCACTGCTGGCCTTTCCTCCCTACGGCATGTGGATGCTGCTGCCGGTGGCGATCGCCCTGCTCGGGGCGGGCCTGCTCGTCCGCTCCTCACGGCTCGCGATGTTCGTCTCACTGGTCTGGGGGCTCGCGTTCTTCGTCCCGCTGACGCATTGGGCGAGTACCTACGCCGGTACGATGCCCTGGATCGCACTGGGCGTGTTCGAGGCCCTCTACATCGTGCTCTTCGGCCTGGTCGCTCGGACCGTGATGGTGCGTCGAGGCCTGTGCATCTCCAGCGCACTGATCGTCGCGGCGCTCTGGGTGGGAGTCGAGACGCTGCGCAGCACCGCCCCCTGGGGTGGCCTGTCCTGGGGTGCCAGTGCCTTCGCACTGGCCGAGTCCCCGCTGCTGAACCTCGGTCCCTGGATCGGGATGGCCGGGCTCTCGCTGGTGACCGCCCTGCTGGGACAGCTGCTGCTGTTCGGCGTGCTCGCGCTGCTGGGCAGGCGCCGCCGCGGGCTGATCGGCTTCTCCGGCGTATGGCCCTGCGCGATCGCGGTGTCCCTCGTGCTGGTGACCGTGGTGGTCCCCTATCCGCACAACCGCGCACCGGTGGACCGGCCGTCCATGACGATCGCCGCCATCCAGGGCTCGATGGGCGAGATCGATCCGATCTCCTTCACCATGCCCGATGACGTCTTCGAGAACCACCTCGCCGTGACCCGGGAGATCATCGAGCAGACGGCGGCCGACGGCACCCAGCTGGGCCTGATCGTCTGGCCCGAGGATTCCACCGGCTGGGATCCGCGGCAGGATCCGGTGCTCGCGGACCAGCTGACCTCCGCGGCCGAGGACGCCGGTGCCCCGATCCTGATCGGCACCCAGACGCGGGTGGGCGAGACCGAGAGGCTGAACCAGTCGGTGCTGTTCACCCCCGAGGCGACCACGCCCTACCAGTACTCCAAGCGTCATCCGGTGCCGTTCGGCGAGTTCATCCCGATGCGCGGGCTGTTCCGCCAGCTCACCGACAAGGTCGACCTGGTCTCCCTGGACATGATCCCGGGGCAGGACGTCGGAGTGATGGATCTGGGCGCCCTCGATCAGGGAGAGGGGAAAGTGGGGATCCTGATCTGCTTCGAGATCGCCTACGACTCCCTCGTCCATGATGTGGTCGATGGAGGCGCCGAGGTCATCGTCGTGCAGTCCAACAACGCGCTGTTCGGAGACTCCCATGAGGCGATCCAGCAGCTCGCCCAGGCGAAGGTGATGGCGGTGATGTCCGGCCGCAGCGTCGTCCACATCTCCACCGTGGGAGATTCTGCGATCTTCAGCCCGGAAGGTCGCCAGATCGACCTGGTCGGTCATTGGGACCGAGGCTCGCTGCTGGCCGACGTTCCCCTCCGCACCGGCATCACCCCGGCGGTCGCGGCAGGTCCGTGGATCGCAGTCGTGATCTCCGCCCTGGGACTGGTGGGGCTGTTGTCCGCGCTGACCACCGACCGTCGCGCCCTCGCCCGCTCCGCGACCGCCAGCACCGGCTCTACCCGCAGTGCCTCTGCCCGCGGCGGCTCTGCCCGCAGCGGTTCTGCCGGTACCGCACCATCCCGCACCCGCCGAGGACAGTGACCATGCATCCCTCCAATGCCCCGCTGCCGCCGACCCTCATCGTCATCCCCACCTACGATGAGCGAGAGGCGCTGCCGGGCACTCTGGCCCGTCTGCGCGCCGCTGTGCCCGAGGCGGATGTCCTCGTGGTCGACGACTCCTCCCCGGATGGCACCGGTGCGTGGGCTGAGCAGATGGCAGCCCAGGATCCGGCGGTGCACGTGCTGCACCGGGCCGGCAAGCAGGGTCTGGGACCCGCCTATCTCGCCGGCTTCGCCTGGGGGATCAAACGCGGCTACCAGCAGCTGGGGGAGATGGACGCCGATGCCTCGCACCGACCCGAGCAGCTGCCCGGGCTGCTTGAGGCGGTGCGACGCGGCGCCGACCTCGCGATCGGCTCCCGCTGGATCCCCGGCGGGGCGGTGCATGACTGGCCGCTGCGCCGCCAGGTGCTCTCCCGGGGCGCGAACGTCTACGTGCGGGCCCTGATGGGACTCGGTGTCTCGGACGCGACCGCCGGCTTCCGGGTGTTCCGCGCTGAACTGCTCGAGCGAGTGATCGCCGAGGACGTCGCCTCCCAGGGCTACTGCTTCCAGGTGGACATGACCCGACGTGCCCGCGACCTGGGGGCGGTGATCGCCGAGGTGCCGATCGACTTCGACGAGCGCACCGAGGGGGCCAGCAAGATGTCCTCGGGAATCGTGCGGGAAGCGCTCGTGAAGGTCACTGTCTGGGGACTGTCACGTCGTGCCCAGGCGGTTCGCAAGGCCCTGAGTTAGGCTGAACTGGTTCGCCACCGCAGGAAGGGAGCCTTCATGGCCGCACAGCAGCGCAGCACTTCGGGGGCGTCCGCACGCGCTTCAGCCGCCGACGGCGCGCAGAACCCGCGCTCCGGCTCGACCTCACGCTCCGGCTCGACTTCGCGCTGGGGGGTCCTGATCCCGCTGGGGGTCGTCCTGCTGGGGCTCGTGGAGCTCACCATCCTGGTCCTGATCGGGATCAACACCAGCCTCTGGTGGTCCGTGCTCGCGATCGCCGTGGGCTGGGTCGTCGGCATCGCGTTGCTGGTCGCCGCCGGTCAGCAGTCCTTCGTGCGCCTGCGCTCTCTAGTTCGCGCTGTGCGCGGTCGCGGAGACGTGCAGGAGCATCTTTCCCGCCCGGCGTTCACGCTGCTCTCCGCGCTGTTCTTCTTCTTCCCAGGAATCCTCACCGATCTGATCGGGTTGGTCCTGCTGCTCACCCCGGTGCAGCGCCGCTCGGTCAAGGCGATGGGGCTGAGCAGCGGCTCCGAGGGGGCGCGCAAGGTGCTCTACCGCCGCTCCGGCACCGGCGTCATCGACGGCGAGATCATCCTCGACAGCCGCTCGTCGGGCCCGTCACGCGGTGACGGCAGCACGCCGCCCATCATCACCCAAGACTGAGCCTCCCCACCGCTCCGTGCCACTCCAGGGCCAGGACATCCAGGGCCAGAGCGCTCGATGTCTCGTGCGCGAGCCCGCTCGCGTCACCCATCCCCTCTGAACTGTCGCTCTCGGGCCGCCCATCCGGTCTGGGTGGTCGCTCTCGCATCGCCCGTCCTCTCTGAGCTGTCGCTCTCGCGTCGCCCATCCCCTCTGAACTGTCGCCTGGGGGCTTCGTGGGCGACAGTTCAGAGGGGATGGAGCCGCACCTTCAGAGGGGATGGAGCTACAACTTCAGAGGGGTGGAGCCACACACCACCCATCGTGCGCTGGCTCTCGGAGACCATGACGAGCTCGGGGACCACGACGCGCTCGGGGGACACGACGAGCGCGGGGGACATGACGAGGGGGCACCCACCGCATGGTGGATGCCCCCTCGTCGCTCTGCTCAGGTGAGCAGTGCGGATGTCTCAGAGGTTGCGGCGCTGGTGAAGCTTCCCGGCGCGCAGCAGCGCGAGGCGCTGGTCGAGGAGGACCTGGAGGTCCTCTTCGCTGCGACGCTCGAGCAGCATGTCCCAGTGGGTGCGCACGGGCTTGCCCGGCTTCACCTCGGGACGCTCATGGTCACGGAGCAGCGCGGAGGCGCCGCAGCGGCACTCCCACACGGCGGGCACGTCGGCCTCGACCGAGAAGGGGAGGACGATGGTGTGGCCGTTGGGGCAGTCGTAGACGGACTCCTGGCGCGGTGCGGCGAGGACGCCCTCGTCGGTCTCCATGGAGAGGGAGCCCAGTCGGGTGCCTCGGAGGCTGCGGCTGTTCATGCGGTTCTCGCTTCCTGCCGGGGATGGCGGCCGGACGGTGTGCCGTCCGGAGAGGTCTGTGGTGTGGTGGCACTCGAAGGTGGTGTGGTGGCACTCGAAGGTGCCAACGCGCACGGAGCCGGATCTGTTCCCAGACCCGGGTGGGGTCCTCGCGTCTCAGATGCTGCTGGGACTATTCGAGAGCAGCTCGGAGAGCAGATCGACCCGATTGGTGATAATACCATCCACGCCCATGACCAGCATTTCCCGCATGGTCCTGGGGTCATCGATCGTCCACACGTGCACCTCGCACCCGGCGCGGTGGGCAGCAGCGACATTCGCCGTGGTGACCACCGGGATCCCCTGATAGGTGGGAGGGACCTGCAGCGCGCCGTAGGGAGCGAGGATCCGGCGGATGACGGGGGCGGGGGCCTCCACCGCACGGGCTGCGAGGAAGCTCCCGATCACGCCGCGGGCGGGGCTGCGCACCGGGGTTGTCCCGGTGGCTGCGTGGATCGTGGCGACGGCCTTGCGGACCACGTCGCCGTCGAAGCCCGCCACGCAGACCCGGTCGGCGCTGCGGGTGCGCGCAATTGCGGCGACCGCGGGCCCGATCGCCGCGGCGTCCTTGATGTCCACGTTGAGCGGGACGTCGCGGAAGGTGCCCAGCACATCCTCGAGCATCGCCAGCGGCTCGTCTCCGGCGAGCCGCACCGTACCGGCCTCATGGGCGCTGAGCTGATCGATCCGGCGCTCGTCACCGGCGACGCGGAGCAGGTCCTCATCATGGAAGGCCAGCGCCAGCCCGTCGCGGGTGGCGCGGGTGTCTGTCTCGAGCATGCCGGCACCGGCCGCCAGGGCGTCCTCGAAGGCACGCATCGTGTTCTCGGCCCCGTCGAGGGCGAGGCCGCGGTGGGCGATGCGTCGCGGCCTCGGGCCCGGCAGGAACCTGGACCTCGGGTCGCTGCTACGCTCAGGGCGTCTGCTGATCGATGAGGGCATCTTCTTCCTCCTCGTCCTGGCCCCGGCGCCGAGCGCGGACCGCACGGCGGGGACGGTGATCGGTGGGCTGTCGGGAGGGGCGCGGCGTGGCCGCAGATGCCGCTTCGCCTCGCCCCGTCTCGTCGTCATGGTCCAGGGTGGTCCGGGAAGCTGCGGGCGCGGCGTCGGAGTGCTCGGAGCCGACGGCGTCCCGCTCCTCCTCGTCCGCTGCGAGATCCTGGAAGAGCCGGCGCGTGCGGTAGATCAGAGCGGCCGGGAAGAACAGCGCGAAGACCCACCACTGGACGGCGTAGGACAGGTGCGGGCCCAGGGAGGTGTCGGGGTAGGGGAGCGCCGTCGGCCGTTCTGCTGCCGGATCTTCTGCGGCCAGCTCTCCATACGCCTGGGAGACGAGGCCCCCATCCTCCAGTCCCATCAGCCCGGCGGACTGCTCGGGGTTGACCGAATGGGTCTGGCCCGGGGGCGGCTCCCGGTCCAGTACGGGCTCGGCGGGCCGCAGGCGCACCGTGACGGTGAGCTCTCCTTCGGGTGCAGGAGCGAGCTGCGCCGGGTCGGAGGAATCCGCCTGCTGCGGCACCCAGCCCCGAACGACCAGCAGACTCGTGCCGTCGTCGGCCTGGAACGGAACCAGCTGCCAATACCCGACCTGGCCCGAGAGCTGGCGATTGCGCACATAGAGCACGCAGTCGCCTTCGGTGCAGTAGCTGCCGTGCAGGGTCACCGGGGTCCAGACGTCTGCGGTGCTCAGCGGCGACTGCGGATCAGGGAGCACCTGGTCCAGGGAGACCGGTGCGGATTCGTAGTTGGTGCGGACCACGGCCGCCTCGTCACGGCGGTTCTCGTAGCGTCCGTACTGCCACATGCCCAGCAGCACGCAGAGCGCCGCCAGGAGCAGCACAGCCACCAGCCCCAGCAGGGTCTCTCGGCTGAAGAGGATGCGTCGACGGGCGGTGCTGTCGGTCATTCGGCGACCGGTGCCGCGGCACCCGCCTCGGTCACCGGGGCGACGGCCTGCAGGTGCCCCGCGGCCTCCGCCATCATCCCGGGCAGGTCTTCGATCGCGAAGTCGACCAGCAGCACGAACATGACTGCGGTGAGCGCAGCGACCACGAATCCCAGAGCGGTGACCGAGATCGTCACCCCGAGCCGCAGCCGCGGCCGCTGCTTGCGGGGCTTCGCCGGAGGGAACCCATAGTCCTCGGACTGCAGGTGGTTCTCCGTCCACATCCCGGGGTTCAGCACGGCGACCGGGTACTGGTCCACCCGAGACCGCGGGCGGGCACCGCTGGCAGGGACATCCTCGGAGTCCTGCAACGGTGCCTCGCCCTGCCCTGAGGGCTGGTCCTTCAGCCAGAGCCTCCAACCCGCCGGCACCGGACCCCAGGAGTACTGGGGTCGGAAGTCCGCCGGCGGGATCCATCCGTCATGCGGAGGCTCCGGCCAGTGGGGCGGCGGGTTGAAGCGCTGGCGCTGGGTCACGCAGGGACGTCCCAGGAGTACTGGTCGGCACGGGAGTCGAAGACCAGCTTGTTGCCACCGGCACGCTTCACGTCGAAGAGGAGCGTGAGCGTGTATTCCTCTCCTGCCTGGTGTTCGTTCGGGCCGTCGGTCCCGGAGCCCTTGAGGCCGAAGCTCGCGGTGGCCGGCTCCACGGCGCCGCCGTAGGGGGTCTGGATATCGAACCGGAACGGGTTCATGGACAGCTCGCCCTCGGTCACCGTCATCTTGGCGGTGAGCACGACGTAGTCGCCCTGCTGCGCGTCTTCGACGGCACCTCCGTAGCTTCGCTCCAGCTCCGCGCCGGGGGTGTAGACCATGTGGACCGCCATGGTGCCCGTGCCATCGGGTCCCACGATGTTGATCGCCTCAGCCTCGGCGGCCGGGTCGATCGTGTTGAGATCGGTCGGGATCGGGATCTCGTCCTCGGTGGTCTCCTCCTCGGTCGGCTCTTCCTCGGTGGTCTCCTCGTCGGTGGGTTCGTCCGTCGTCGGATCCTCCTCCTGAGTGGTGGTAGAACCGCCACCACCGGCCTCCGTGCCGCCCGAGCGGCTGAACAGGAAGATGCCGCCGATGGCGATCAGCGCGAGCACGAGCACGATCGCGATCAGGCAGCCGATCCACCAGAAGCGCTGGATGATGCCCTTCTTCGGCGGTTCACCGGCGCCGGTCGACGCGGTCCAGCCGGACCCGGTGTCGATTCCGGGGGAGTTCTGGCCGTAGCCCGGTGCGGGATAGTCCGAGGCGGAGCCCTGTCCCGGGTAGTCCGGTGCGGAACCCTGGCCGTAGCCCGCGGCGGGCGAGGCCTGACCGTAGCCCTGGGCCGGCGAGGGCTGGCCATAGCCCTGGGCAGGTGATGCCTGGCCATAGGCGGGAGCGGAGGAGCCGTCGCCGTAGCCCTGAGCGGGCGAACCCTGGCCATAGCCCTGGTCCGCGGGCTGCTGGCCGTAGCCCTGGCTGGGGGATGCCTGCCCGTAGCCCTGACCGGAGGGATCCTGCTGGCCGGACGCGGCTGCCGCGCCAGCAGCCCCGCCGGCGGCTGCGGCACCGGCCGCCATGCCGTAGCCGGCGCCCTGAGAGCCCTCACCGGAGTGGTTGCTGTCATCGGCGGCGACGGGCTCTGCGGACTCGTACGGCGCGGACTCGTAGGGTGCCTGCTGTGCGAGGTCGGCCTCGAGATCGGGGCCCCCATATTCGGCAGTCTCAGCGGCGCCTTCCGCCTGCGTTGCGTGGGAACCGGCGGCATCGGGAGCGGCGCTGTCGCGCTGCCCGGAGTCCGCGACATGGGTGGCGTCATCATGGACGGCCGTTGCGGACGCATCTTGCGGCGCGGCGGCAAGGCCGGACTCCTCAGCGGTCCCAGCCGGCTCGGCTGCGACGGCGGGCTCCGGAGCGGCAACGGGCTCCGCGGCGGCGGCGGGCTCCGCAGCGTGGCGACCGACGGACTCCGCCGGGGCTGAGCTGCTCTGGTCGTCGGCCAGCGGCATGGAGCCGCCGCCAGCGGACTGGTCGACATCCTGCTCGGGCGCACCCTGCACGGGCGCATCCTGGGCGGCGGGAGCCTGCCCGTAGGGGTTCAGCGACCCGTACTGCCCGGCGGATGCCTGCTGATCGCCGGCTGCCTGTTCAACGTCGGGAGCCTGCTCAACGACGGGAGCCTGCTCGGCGGCAGGCGTCTGCTCGCCGGTGGAGGCCACCCGGGTGGCGTCGTCGGCGTCAGGTGCGGGAGCGGTCGGTCCCTGCTCACTGGTTGATGCGACGCGAGTGGCATCGTCGTCGTCGGCCGCACCAGCCTGTTCGGAGGTCGCCTGCGGGGCCGGGGCCTGCTCGGACGCGGTCCAGAAGTTCCAGCCGTCGGGAGCGGGGCCCCACGAGGGATCCGGCTGCCAGCCGGGAGGCGGGCTCCAGTTGGCATCGTCGATCGGCCAGTTCGGCGGAGGATTGAATCGATATGCCATCGGGCAGCACCTTCCGGGGCGATGTTCGTGGACGGGTACCCCCCATGGATCCCGACACTCTCTCGCCCCGTATCGTAGAGCACGAGCACATGCCGAGGCGTTTCCCTCACCGCATGACATCGTCCTTTATGAGGGCATCCGCCCCGCCCACCTCTCACCCAGGAGTCTGAATGTCCGACGCCACCACCGAGCCGCGCAGTGTCCTGATCACCGGAGGGAACCGGGGGATCGGTCGCGCGATCGCCGAGGAGTTCCTCCGTCGCGGGGACAAGGTTGCTGTGACCAGCAGATCTGGGCAGGGCGGGCCGGACGGCGCGCTGACCGTCGCCGCTGACGTCACCGACGGGGAGAGCCTGGATGCGGCCATCCAGACGGTCGAGCAGGCCCATGGCCCGATCGAGGTGCTGGTGGCCAACGCAGGGATCACCGACGATCAGCTGCTGCTGCGGATGGGCGACGAGTCGTTCGAATCCGTCATCGACACCAACCTCACCGGTGCCTTCCGCACCGTCAAGCGGGTCATCAAGTCGATGATGCGGAAGAAGAAGGGGCGCATCGTGCTGATCAGCTCGGTGGTGGGCCTCTACGGCTCGCCGGGCCAGGTGAACTACGCCGCGTCGAAGTCGGGGCTGATCGGGATCGCTCGCGCGCTCACCCGTGAGCTCGGCTCCCGCGGGATCACCGCGAACGTGGTCGCGCCCGGCTACATCGACACCGAGATGACGCAGGCGCTCTCCGAGGATCTCCAGGCCTCCTACCGCAAGGCGATCCCGGCGGGCCGTTTCGCGGATCCGTCGGAAGTGGCGAAGGCGGTCACGTTCCTAGCGAGTGACGATGCGGCGTACATCTCGGGGGCCGTGATCCCCGTCGACGGCGGCCTCGGCATGGGACACTGAGCCCGAACCTGCACCACCGATCCCGTAAGGCGTGAACGCATCTCCATGTCATCTTCCGACCCCGACAGTCGTCTGCTGCTCCTGATGCGTCATGGCAAGGCGGAGAGCGGATCCGGCCAGCCGGATCACGCTCGCGCCCTGGCCGAGAAGGGGGAGGCTCAGGCCCGCCTCGTCGGGGAGTACCTTGCCGCGCAGAGCGTGCAGGTCTCCCGGGTGCTGGTCTCCGATTCGCTGCGGACCACCCAGACCTGGGAGGCGGCGGCCTCGATGATGCCCGGCTTCGACGGCAAGGTCTCCTTCCACGAGGAGATCTACACCGGTGGGGCTGCCGAGCTCCTCGCACTGGTGCACGGCATCGGAGACCAGCACCCGGTCACGCTGGTCATCGGCCATGAGCCGACGATCTCTACCCTCAGCGCGCTGCTGGCCGACGATGATTCCGATCCCGGCGCAGTCGCCCAGGCCCGCATCGGCATGCCGACCGGCGGGCTGGCCGTGCTCTCCGGCGTGGCGAGCAGCTGGGACGAGCTGCAGGAGGAGTCGTTGACCCTGCACACGATCGTCCGTCCCTGACCGGAAGAGCCCTGACGCACGGCTCTCCGTCGACCCGACGGAGCAGATCAGCATGACGGACCCTCGTCACCCAGGCCCTGCGGCCGGGTGACGATGGTCCGTCAGTTGTTGTGGGTCAGCTGCCTGGGGTCACCGATCGGTGACGGTGCTCGCAGCGCTCTCGAGGTGGGGCCAGGCGTCCAGCAGCGACTCCCCGTCGATCTCCACGTCGGCGATCTCGCGCAGCGCGGGCTTGGCCCGGAAGGCGATTCCGGTGCCGGCCGCGGCCAGCATCTCCCGGTCATTGGCCCCGTCGCCCAGGGCGATGATCCGCGAGGTGGGCACCCGATGCTGCGCGGCGAACTCCTCGAGGGCACGGCGCTTGGCGGCGCCGTCGATGATCGGTCCGGACACCCTTCCGGTGAAACGGCCATCCGTGATCTCGAAACGGTTGGCGCGTACATGATCGATGCCGATCTCCGCGGCGAGCTCATCGATGACCTCGTGGAATCCGCCGGAGACCAGTGCTGTCACCCAGCCGGCCGCCTTCGCGCGCCGCACCAGCTCGAGCGCGCCCGGGGTGGGCACCAGCACCGCCCGGACCTCGGCGAGCACCGACTCGTCGAGCCCCTCGAGCAGCGCCACCCGGGCGCGCAGGGACTGGGCGAAGTCGAGCTCGCCGCGCATCGCCGCGGTGGTGATCTCCTCGACCTGGTCCCGCACCCCGGCATGCTCCGCGACGAGCTCGATCACCTCCTGGGTGAGGAAGGTCGAGTCGACGTCGGAGACCAGCAGGCCGGTCGCCGTGCGTGCGGTGAGTTCGGTCGCCGCCGCAGCGGTCACGGGGTGATGACCGTGCCCTTGCCGAGCACCGTGATGCCCGACTCGGTGACCACCCAGCCGCGCGCACGATCCTTCGCGGCATCCAGACCGATCTGGGTGCGCGGGGGCACCACGATCCCCTTGTCGATGATCGCGCGGTGGATCTGGCAGTGGCGGCCCACGATCACGTCATCCATCAGCACCGAGTCGGAGACGTTGGACCACGAGTTCACGCGCACGCCGGGGGACAGGACCGAGCTGGAGACCTGTGCGCCGGAGACGACCACGCCGGGGGAGATCACCGAGTCCACGGCGGAGCCGACGCGACCGGGTCCGGCATGGACGAACTTCGCCGGCGGCTCGTTGCGGTGACCGGTGAAGGTGGGCCACTCGGAGTTGTAGAGGTTGAAGACGGGATGGATCGAGATCAGATCCATGTGCGCGTCGTAGAAGGCATCCAGCGTGCCGACGTCCCGCCAGTAGTCGCGGTCCCGGTCGGTGGAGCCGGGCACGTCGTTGCGGATGAAGTCGTACACCGCAGCGTCGTTCTTCGCGACGAAGGAGGGGACGATGTCCCCGCCCATGTCGTGCTTGGAGTTCTCGTCCTCGGCATCCCGGGTGACGGACTCGACCAGCGCGTCGGCGTTGAAGATGTAGTTGCCCATCGAGGCGAGGATCGAGCCGGGATCGTCGGCCAGCCCCTCGGTCTCGCTCGGCTTCTCGACGAAGGCCTTGATGGTGGTGGGATCGGACGAATCGGTCTCGATCACGCCGAACTGGTCGGACATCTCGATCGGCTGCCGGATCGCTGCGACGGTGCAGGACTTCCCGGACTCGATGTGCGCATCGAGCATCTGCGAGAAGTCCATGCGGTAGATGTTGTCGGCGCCGACCACGACGACGTAGTCGGGCTTCTCGTCGTGGATGAGGTTGAGCGACTGAGCGATCGCGTCGGCGCTGCCGCGGAACCAGTGCTTGCCCATGCGCTGCTGCGCCGGGACGGGGGCGACGTAGTTGCCCAGCAGCGAGCTCATGCGCCAGGTCTGGGCGATGTGCTTGTCGAGCGAGTGCGACTTGTACTGCGTGAGCACCACGATGCGCAGATAGCCGGAGTTGGCGATATTCGACAGGGCGAAATCGATGAGGCGGTAGATGCCGCCGAACGGCACCGCGGGCTTGGCCCGATCAAGGGTCAGCGGCATCAGCCGCTTCCCCTCGCCGCCGGCGAGAACGATGGCGAGAACCTTTTTGGACGACATGGTGCGAGGATAGTCCAGAAGTGGCACCCATCACGCCGGACTTCGTCCCTCGGACCGCAGCGCGGCCCAGGCGCTGTCCGATGATCTGACTCTGCCCATGAGAAACCGTTCGAGCCCATGAGAAGGAGCCTGACATGCGTGTCGATCTGCTCACCAAGGAGTATCCGCCCGAGGTCTATGGCGGCGCCGGCGTCCATGTCGCCGAGCTGACGAAGGTGCTCCGCCCGCACATCGACGTGCGGGTGCGGGCCTTCGGCGCCCCGAGGGATGAGGAGGGGACATTCTCCTACTCGACTCCCGCCGAGCTCGAGGGCGCCAATGCCGCCCTCTCGACGTTGGGGACGGACCTGCTGATCGCGGCGGACTGCGCGGGGGCGGATCTCCTCCACTCCCACACCTGGTATGCGAACTTCGCCGGCCATATGGCGTCGCTGCTGCATGGTGCCCCGCACGTGCTCTCCGCCCACTCGCTGGAGCCGCTGAGGCCGTGGAAGGCCGAGCAGCTCGGCGGCGGGTACGCGGTGAGCTCCTTCGCCGAGCGCACCGCCTACGAGGGCGCGGCCGGCGTCATCGCCGTCTCGGCAGGCATGCGCGAGGACATCCTGCGGTCCTACCCGACGGTCGACCCGGCCAAGGTCCACGTGGTCCACAACGGCATCGACATCGAGTCGTGGTCCCCGAATCCGGAGACCTCGGCGCTGACCTCCCGAGGGATCGACCCCGAGGCGCCGACGATCGTCTTCGTGGGCCGGATCACCCGCCAGAAGGGCCTGCCGTACTTCCTGCGCGCGGTACGGGATCTTCCCCGCGACTACCAGGTGGTGCTGTGCGCCGGCGCCCCGGACACCCCGGAGATCGCGCAGGAGGTGAGCTCGCTGGTCGAAGAGCTCGCCAAGGAGCGCGGCAACGTCCACCTGATCACCGAGATGCTGCCCCGGCACGAGCTCACCCAGATCCTCACCCACGCCACCACCTTCGCGTGCCCCAGCATCTACGAGCCGCTCGGGATCGTAAACCTCGAGGCGATGGCCTGCGGCATCCCCGTGGTCGCCTCCGCGACCGGCGGCATCCCCGAGGTCGTGGTCGACGGAGAGACCGGCTATCTCGTCCAGCTCGAGCAGGTCACCGACGGGACCGGCACCCCGGTGGACCCCGAGAAGCTCATCGCGGACACCCGCGACGCGCTGGTGCGGATGGTCTCCGATCCTGCTCGGGCGAAGCAGATGGGCGAGGCCTCCCGGCGCCGGGCGGCCGAGCACTTCTCCTGGACCTCGATCGCCGAGCGCACCCTGGAGGTGTACCGGACCGTGCTCGCGCAGAGCTCCTGACGCACAGGGGGTCCGGGGCTCAGCCGGTCTGCTCGGCGAGGATCCGCTCGACGGCTTCGACGAGCGCACTGCGGGCCGCCTCATGCAGCTCGTCGAGCAGCCCGCGCCGGGCCAGGGCCTCGGCGAGGTGCACGGTGTGGCCGTGCCCCTCGTCGATCTCCGCGCGGGTGAGCAGCACGGTGCGCGCGGCGAGCACCAGCAGATGCGCCGCGGAGCTGTCGATGTGGCGAGGCAGAGCGGTGGAGACCCACCCGGGCGGGATCCGGGCCGGCTCCACCGGCTCATCCGGCACCAGATCCAGCTCGACGCTCCCGTTCGCGGCCCGCTGCAGCGCCTGCAGCAGATCCTGGCGTGCGCTGCCCGAGGTGGCGGCCGGCGGCACCTGGGCGCCCACCGGCGCGGCCGCGCGTGCCCAGGAGACCGCGCTGACCGGGCCTCCCTCATGCTCGACGGACGAGAGGACGGGGATCAGCGTGTGGTCGGCGATGCCCGCGGCGGTGACCACGATCGCCTGCTCCGCGGCGAGCGCGAGCGGGATCGCAGAGGGAGGGCCGACGAGACCGGCCAGGCGGCCGGGGACAGGCAGGACCAGTCGCAGCTGCGCGAGCGGCAGCCGTCGCAGACCCGTCATCCAGCTGAAGAGGTCCTCTCCCTCGCCACTGGGGCCGCTGCGCCCCACGCCGTAGCTCATCTGTGCCGCGTCGTCGGGCCCCATGTCACCGCGCAGGTAGGCGGAGACCCACAGCATCAGCACCGCCGCGCGAGGAAGAGCGACTAGGTCCCTGCCCGCGGCGGCCTCGCTCACGCCGTGTTCCCGTCGGCGGCGTCGGCCCGATCGGCGGCGTCGGTTCCGGCTGCGACGAAGACGGCGCGGCGCTTCGCTGGGTCGACGGACTCGAGCCGGACCCGCACCACCTCGCCGGGCGCGGCGTCCATCGGCACCCAGGTCGTGATCGGCGGATCCGTCAGCTGCACCTCGACGCGGGTGGGGGCACCGCTATTCCCATTGCCGTTCCCATGACGGTTTCCTTGTCCGTTCCCCCCACCGTTCCCGTTGCTGGACTGCGTCGCCTCCCGGCGCTCGAGGACGGTCCCCTCGAACTCCTCGCCCTCCCAGGCGGCGAGGGCGGCGGTCTCCACCAGCCCGATCGCCTTGCGCTCCAGATCACCGGCACGAGCTCCGGCCGCGCGCATCGCCTCCGGGATCTCCGCCATCGCCGCCAGCAGCTCCGGTGAGGGGGTGCGGCCGGAGACATGGTCGTAGCAGACCAGCAGCACGAACCGATCCACCAGGCGGCGCAGCGGCGCGGTGGTGTGCGCGTAAGGGGCGGCGATCGCGGACTGCTCCGGGTCCTCGGGAACCTCCGCAGCGCTGGCGAACGCCGCATAGCCGGCACCCCGGAACAGGAAGGTGGCCAGGTTCAGCAGAGCCAGGTGCGTCGGCTCGTGCCAGTCCAGCGAGCGCAGGAACTCCCCGTAGCTCTGCTCGGTGGTCCAGGGGATCCCGAGCACCTGGCTCTGGCGGCGGAAGCGGTCCACCGCCTGCTGCTCGGCTGGGGGCATGGTGCGCAGGATGCCGGCACCGTGCTCGAGCATCAGCGAGGCCGCCGCCATGCCCGTCATCAGCGAGATCTGCGCATTGGCGTCCTCGATCGGATTGGGGCGGCGCCAGCTGAGCTGCACCACGTCCCCCTCGGCGACGATCTCCTGCTCGGGCACATTCAAGCTCGCACCGCCGCGCTGGGCCTCCAGCTGGGTCCGCAGCGCCCCGATCTCCTGGAGCAGCAGCATCATCGGCTGGCCCGCGCCCTGATCGAGCTCCTCCTGCACCCTGTCGTAGGCGAGCTTCTGCACGGAGCGGATCATCGCGCGCTCGAGGCCGATGCTGCGCACCTCGCCCGCCCCGTCGAGGTCGAGCACCCAGACGAACGCCGGGGTGTCCTGGTCCGGGAGCAGGGAGGCGGCGCCCCCGGAGAGCACCTCGGGGTGCAGGGGGATCCGCCGGTCCGGCAGATAGAGCGTCTCGCCGCGGTCGCGGGCCGCATGGTCCAGCGGGCCGTCGAGCGCGACGAACCACGGCACATCGGCGATCGCGTACAGCACCCGGAACCCGTCGCTCGTGCGCTCGAGGTGCATCGCCTGGTCGAGGTCGGTGGAGCTGGCGGGATCCAGGGTCATGAACGGGATCTCGGTGCGGTCGATGCGCTGCGCGGCCGAAGGATCCTGGGCGGCGGCCCGTTCCGCCTCCGCGAGCACCTCCGGAGAGAACTGGAGCGGGACGTCGCCATCCTGGTCCGCGAGCAGGGCGTCGATGCCCTCACGGATCACGTCGGCGGCGATGGACCCTCGGGGGGCGTGCAGGGAGACGGGCCGATGCGGCACGAGCACCTCCTGGAGCGGCGAGTCGGGCTCGGTCAGTCTATGGGTGGGATGTCGGCCACGTGAGCAGGTGAGGGGCCGCTCACCCGATAGGCTCAGAGGCATGTCCGTCGCAGCAGCTTCCTTGAACGATGTCACCGTCCGCCGCAGCGGGGCGCCGATCCTCGATGCGGTCTCCCTCGAGGTCAACGAGGGGGAGCGCTGGGCGGTCCTCGGCCCCAACGGCGCCGGGAAGTCCACCCTCGTGCGGCTGCTCTCCGCCCGGATGCATCCCAGCACCGGAAGCGTCGAGATCTTCGGCGAGCGGCTCGGCAAGGTCGACGTGTTCGAGCTGCGCCCCCTGATCGGGCTGGCCAGCCAGGAGCTCGCCGACACCATCCCGGTCGAGGAGACCGCGGAGAACGTCGTGGTCACCGCCGGTTACGGTGTGGTGGGCCGCTGGCGTGAGGAGTACGACCAGATCGATCTGGACCGTGCCCGCACCCTGCTGGCCGCCTTCGGCGTCGGAGATCTCGCCGCGCGAATGTTCGGCACCCTCTCCACCGGCGAGCGCAAGCGCGTGCTCGCCGCCCGGGCGCTGATGACCGATCCCGAGCTGCTGCTGCTGGATGAGCCCGCCGCAGGCCTGGACCTCGGTGGCCGCGAGTCCCTCGTGCGCACCCTGGGACGGCTCGCGAAGGACCCTGCGACTCCGGTGACCGTGCTGGTCACCCACCACGTCGAGGAGATCCCGCCCGGCTACACCCATGTGGCGCTGCTGCGCGAGGGCGCCGTGGTCGCCGCCGGCCCCATCGGCGAGACCCTCACCTCCCAGAACCTCACCCGCACGTTCGGCCTGCCGCTGATCGTCGAGCAGCGCGGCGAGCGGTACACCGCCCGCTCGCTCTCCCTGAACTGACCCGGTGGTGGAGCACCCTCAGCTGCAGCAGGTCACCGACCTCGCAGATCCGGCGCTGGACGACTACCTGCGCATGACCGACGTCCGCCTGCGCTCCCGCGTCGAGGTGGAGCGGGGCCTGTTCATGGCCGAGAGCTACGAAGTGATCTCCCGGGCGATCGAGGCCGGGATGGCGCCGCGCTCCTTCCTCATGAACGAGAAGTGGCTCGCGAAGTTCGCCCCGCTCTACGAGCAGTTCCCTGACGTGCCCGTCTACGCCGGGGAGGAATCGCTGGTCGAGCAGCTCACCGGCTTCAACCTGCACCGTGGGGCGCTCGCCTCGATGCAGCGGCCCGAGCTGCCGACGGCTCGCGAGCTGCTGCGCACCGCGCGTACTGTCGCGGTGATCGAAGACATCGTGGACCACACGAACGTCGGCGCCATGTTCCGCTCCGCCGCCGCGCTCGGAGTCGATGCGGTGCTGGTGACCCCGCAGTGCGCGGACCCCCTGTACCGCCGCTCGATCCGAGTCTCGATGGGCACCGTCTTCCAGGTGCCGTGGACGCGCATGGACGCCTGGCCGCGCGAAGGCGTGGACCTGCTGCACGAGGCCGGCTTCGATGTGCTCGCGATGGCCCTCACCGAGGGCGCCATCCCGCTCGACGAGGTGGATCTGGGCCCGGACCGCAAGGTCGCCTTCGTGCTCGGCGCCGAGGGCCACGGGCTGAAGCCCGCCACGCTGGATGCAGTCGATGCGCACGTGGTGATCCCGATGGCCGGGGGAGTGGACTCCCTGAACGTCGCCGCGGCCAGCGCCGTCGTGTTCTGGCAGCGCCGGGCGGCGCTCAGCTCCTCCGACGCGCCAGCAGGCTGAGGGCGTTCGGCAGCCGACCGTCCCAGGCGGCGGCCGCATCCTCGTCCTCGGGCATCCAGAACGGCTGGGGATGCTCTGCGAGATGCAGCAGCTCGAAGCCGGCGCCCTGCACCGTCATGACCATCTCGGCCAAAGTCCGCTGATGCTCCGTCGCCCCGCGGGCCGGGAAGGTGTCGTTGACGTGGTGCGCGGCGAAGTAGCTGCGGTCCTCTCGCACCCGCGCCTCGTCGTGGTCCCAGGCCCACAGCGGCACCAGAGGATGCGCCTCGTAGACGAACAGATGCCCGCCGGGACGCAGCAGTCGATGCATCTCCGCCGCCCAGGCGTCGAGGTCCTCCATCCAGATCAGGGCGCCTTTGCCGGTGTAGACCAGATCCGCGATCTGCCCGGGCAGCCCGGTGTCCGGCAGCTCGGCGACCTCGTAGCGGCACGGGACGCCCAGCTCGTCGGCCCGGCGCTGCGCAGCGGAGACCGCCGTCAGGCTGTAGTCCAGGCCGCGCACGCTGCGAGCTCCGAGTCGGAGGAGCGCGTGGTCGTCGAGCCCGTGACCGCTCTGCGGATGCAGCACCTCGGCGTCGCCGATCAGGGGCCGCAGCAGCTCGTCCTCGACCGGCAGCAGCCGGGCGATGCGGGCCTGCTCGAGGAGTTCCGCGTACTCCCGCACATGCTTGGAGGACGCGTCGTCCCAGGCTCGCCGGGTGTCGTCGTAGGAGCTCATCGCTTGAGGCTAGCTCTCCATGACGCACCCCAGTATGCGCATTTAGACAACAGTTGAACGCTGTTACTCATCGGACAACCTCTAAATGCTGTCAAAGGAGTCGGCCTGAACCGGATCGTCGCGTCCGCAGACGGCTCGTGCGCCGCCGACGCCGGCCGAGGGACGATCTCCCACCATCCACGTCCCGGGATCAGTTCTCGTCTGCCTCTCGTTCTTCGTTCAGCAGGGAACCCAGGTAGCGGGCGATGTGCCGGGCGGCAGAGACTTCCAGAGATGCCTCGACCTCGGGGTTGTAGTTGGTGTTGGTATTGACGTCGTAGGTGACGGTACGGCCGTCTACCGTCGTCATGTACTCGATCCCGGCGATCTCGATACCCAGCTCGGTCAGCAGCGCCTGGTACCGGCGGATCAGAGGCGTACTTGCGGTCACCTCAGGGCGGATCCGGAACATCGGCTCCGCCGCGTCGTCCTGGCCGGGGATGGCGCAGGCCTCAGCGGGGCACAGCTCGAAGGCCCCACCGGAGGTGTCCACCCGCACCGCGTAGACGAATTCACCGCCGACGAACTCGGCACGGGTGATGGCGGGCTCGTCGGCGACCAGCAGCTCCTGCAGCAAGGTGATCCCGTCGGCGGCGTCCTCGAATTCGTCGCCGTGCACGTAGTCGGCGAAAGTGGCGTGGTCGTCGAAACGACGCACTCCGAGCCCCTTACCGCCCTGGTTGTGCTTGGTCAGGAACGGAGCGCGGAAGCCTTCGGCCACGTCGATCAGTCTGTCGCTCCCGAAGACTGCGAGGGTGCGAGGTACGTCGAAGCCGGCGCGACGCAGCTGGGCGTGCTGGAGGATCTTGGAGACCTCGAGGTCCGCGACGTGCTGGCCGTTGACCACGCGGCGACCCCAGGAGGCGGCCCAGGCAGTGATCGAGCGGGCGGCGTCCTTGGCGAGCGGGGCGTTGCGGGTGTGCGAGGAGGCGCTCAGGCGCGACCAGATCACTCCGCGGGGCGGTTCGGAGTCCAGGTCGAGGTGACCTTCGCCGAGTCGCCATTCGACCAGCGGCACGCCCTCGGCCTCGAAGGCCCGGCGGAACGGTGGCAGCCACTCGGGATTGTCGTGCAGCACGTGCACGGCGTACTGAACCGGGGACTGGTCCGGCGTCGTGGCGGCGGCGGGGGCGTCGGGTGCCAGACGCACGGCGGGCACGACGGTGACGGGAGAGGCGGACATCATCAGCTCCTATGGGGGTGCAAATCAGCTCTTGAGACTATCCCTTCCTGGCGCCTCCGGAGAGAGGCGTCCGCGGAGCACTCCCACGTCATGCGGCAAGGGTCCACAGGATCTCCCTGGTTGTCGATGCGCTCAACGTCGGCTCCCAGGGGTGCGGCCAGATTTCCCCATGACTGACCCAGCCAGTCAAGAACTCGGCCGCGCGGCCACCCGCGATATCGGCCGACGGATGATCGCCCACCATCCACGTCTCGATGCCGTTCTCGAGCCCGTCGACAGCGAGCGCGAAGATCCTCGGATCCGGCTTCTTCATCCCCCACCGCCTCGGAGATCACCACTCGACCCAGGAGCGGGCTGAGCCCAGTGCGCTCGATCTTCGCGCTCTGCTGGAGAACGGTCCCGTTGGTGACCAGGATGAGCTCAGCACCCCCGTCGCGCAGAACGCGCAGCGCATCGAGCACCCCGGGGTAGCAGGTGATGCTTTCGATCACCTCGAGCTGCAGGCGCTGCTCGATCTCGGATGCCTGGGAAGAGGGGCACAGCCGCTCGACGATCGCCGCGGCGAGCTAGGGTCGCGGGCGGTACCCGTTCTCGTCGGCCGCCCGCAGCCACTCCAGCTCCGCCGCCGGGGCTCGGACTTCCACGAGGAAGAACCGCGCCCAGTCCTCGAAGGCACGCTGGCGGTCCACCAGCGTGCCGTCGAGGTCCAGCAGCACCCGCAGGCGGGGCATCAGAGTGTGATCTGCAGCTTCACATCCGTCGGCCGGCCCTCGAGGAAGCGCTCGAAGGCCTGCACGGAGTTCTCGAAGGTGAAAGTCTCCGAGACGAAGCGGGAGAGGTCCACGGCATCGGTCGCGGCGAGGTCGATCGCCTTCTGGTAGACGTTCGCGTAGCGGAACACCGTCTCCAGGGAGATGCCGCGGCTCTGCGCGGTGGCGATGTCGAAGGGCACCGGATCCACCGGCATGCCCACCAGCACGATGCGGCCGCCCGGCGCGGGCAGCTCCCAGAGCTTCTTGTAGGCGGGGGTGGCGCCGGTGGCCTCGAACACCACCTGCGGGCCCCAGCCGCCGGTCTCCGCGCGGACCCGTTCGCCCAGGTCCTCCGTGGTGGCGTCGACCGTGACGATGCCCTCGAGCCCGTCGAGCAGCGCGAGCTTCTGCGGCAGCACGTCGGAGATGAAGACGGTGCTCGCGCCGCCCGCGCGGGCGGCGATCGCGGTCATGATCCCGATGGTCCCGGCGCCGACGACGGCGGCGACATCGCCGGGCTTGATCCCGGCCTTCGTCGCGGCGTACATGCCCACGGAGAACGGCTCGATCAGCGCACCCTCGGCGAAG
Source organism: Brachybacterium sp. (assembly GCF_052095815.1). Classification (NCBI taxonomy): domain Bacteria; kingdom Bacillati; phylum Actinomycetota; class Actinomycetes; order Micrococcales; family Dermabacteraceae; genus Brachybacterium; species Brachybacterium sp. The sequence continues at coordinate 197,471 of NZ_JBQDLF010000001.1, forward strand.
CTGAGGCTGTCGGGAAGCTTGAAGGTAAAGGCGGCGGAATGGATGACCTCGTCGACGAGGCAGCCGTGCACGGGCGGGGTGGCCCAGAACTGCACGCCGGGATCCACGTTGTAGTTGCCCTCGCGCACCGCACGGGAGCTGGGATCGGGCACGCCGGGCTCCATCGCGACCCGGTCACCGGGGGAGAGGTGGGTGACGCCCTCGCCCACCTCGACGACGGTGCCGGCGCCTTCATGCCCCAGGATCATCGGCGCCTCGACCACGAAGGGGCCGATCTTGCCGTCGGTCCAGTAGTGCACGTCCGAGGCGCAGATGCCGACGGTGTGCATCTTGATCCGAACCTGTCCTGGGCCGGGAGCGCCGACGGGCTCGACCTCCTCGATCGACATCCGGTTCTTCTCGTGCAGCATCAGTGCGCGCATGCGGAGGCTCCTTCGCTCAGGCGGGACGGGCTGTTCATGGCCCTGCAGGAAACTCTGCCACACCGCTGCGCAGCGGCCCCTGCCTGTCTGCGGTGGCTCCGCCGTGGGCCGTCCGGCCGCCGCTCGCCAGTCCTCGACAGGGGGTTGAGCGTGATACCCCCTGGGGTATACGGTCGAGATACCCGACCATCAGGAGCTTCCGTGCAGCTGAATCTCGATGAGCTCACCCCCACCGTTCATCGTCTCAAGCGCGCCGAGGGGCAGCTGGCTGCCGTCGTGCGCATGCTCGAGGAGGGGCGCGACTGCAAGGATGTGGTCACCCAGCTCGCCGCGGTGTCCAAGGCACTGGACCGTGCAGGGTTCGCGATCATCGCCAGCGGCCTCGAGCAGTGCTTGAAGAACCCGGAGGAGAGCCTGGACAAGAAGGACTTGGAGAAGATGTTCCTGTCCCTGGCCTGATCACCGGCAGTTCCAGTCAATGCCGCCGCCGTTCACCGCAGTCACCGCAGTCACCGACCCGCGCAGCACCGTCCATTTCTGAACCGCAGGAGGAATCATGCTTCTCGAGCGCATCTACGATGAGGACCTCTCCCAGGCCAGCTACATGATCGGCTGTCAGGCCAGCGGAGAGGCGCTCGTCGTCGATCCCCGCCGCGACGTCCAGCGGTACCTGGACCTCGCTGCCCGCCACGGCCTGCGGATCACCGCCGTGACCGAGACCCACGTGCACGCCGACTTCCTCTCCGGCACCCGCGAGCTCGTCGCCGCGACCGGCGCGACCGGTTACGTCTCCGGTGAAGGCGGAGAGGACTGGACCTACCGTTTCGACGCCGAGGTCCTGCACGATCTGGACACCCTCACGCTCGGGAACCTCACCATCACCGCGCGCCATACCCCGGGCCACACCCCGGAGCACCTGTCCTTCCTGGTGACCGACGGTGCCGTCACGGACGAGCCCGGCTACTACCTCACGGGCGATTTCGTCTTCTCCGGCGACGTGGGCCGGCCGGACCTGCTGGATGAGGCCGCCGGCTTCCAGGACACCCGCTTCACCGGCGCGAAGCAGCTGTTCGCCTCGCTGAAGGACTCCTTCCTCACCGTCCCCGATCATGTGCAGGTCTTCCCGGGACATGGTGCGGGCTCCGCGTGCGGCAAGGCCCTGGGGGCACTGCCCTCGACCACCGTCGGGTATGAACGCAGATTCGCCTGGTGGGCGCCCTATCTGGCCAACGACGATGAGCAGGGCTTCATCGATGAGCTGCTCGACGGTCAGCCCGACGCCCACGCCTACTTCGCCCGCATGAAGCGCCAGAACGTCCAGGGCCCGGCCCCGCTCGGCGAGCGGCCGCCGCTGGCGAAGCTCGAGACCGCGCAGATCGCACAGGGCCTGGACGACGGCAGCATGGTGCTCCTGGACGTCCGCCCGCAGGCTGAGATCCATCGAGGTACGGTCGCCGGCGCGCTGACCGTGCCCGGCGCCGCCAAGGCCGCGAGCTTCGGGGCCTGGGCCTATGATCCTGAGGCCGAGGACACGCCCCTGGTGCTGCTCGCCCCGGACGCCGACGCGGCCGGCGAGATCCGTGACCATCTGGTGCGCGTGGGCATCGACCACATCGCCGGATACACCCCGACGCTCGAGGGCCTGCCGCGCGCCGTCCCGGAGACGGTCACTCCGGCGGACCTGGGGGGCTTCCTCGCCCAGCACGAGAACGCCCTGCTGCTGGACGTGCGCAACCGCACCGAGCACGCGAACGGCCACCTCCCCGGCTCACAGCAGCTCAACGCCGGCAAGGTCCTCTTCCAGCAGGATGCCCTGCCCGCCCCGGAGGCCGGCCCTCTGGTCACCTACTGCCAGTCCGGCGTGCGCAACGCCGTGGCTGCAGCCGCCCTGCGCCGGGCCGGCTTCGAGGTGGTCGAGCTCGAGGGCAGCTATGCGGGCTGGGCGGCATGGGCAGCTCAGCACGCCCCGGAGCAGCTCACCTCCTGACCTCGCCGTATCCGGACGGTCACGCATCGATCGTGCCGGGAGGATCCTGTGGGTCCGCGCCGTTGCTCACAGCGCGGATGAGGAGCGCCAGGAGGATCGTCGCCGCTGCGAGGATCCACCATCCCCACCCGCCGCTGAGGGCGATCGCGGCGCCGAGGATCGCTGGCGCCACGGAGGAGACCAGCCCGTTGCTGATCCCGTAGAACGCACCGTACTGACCCTGCTGCTGCGCAGGCGCCAGCCGGAAGAGCAGCTCCATCGTGCCGGCGCTGTACAGCACCTCTCCTGCGGTGTGCGCAGCGAGGAAGAGGATCAGCACGAGCACCAGCACACCCGGCGATGATGACCAGCCGGAGAGGAAGAACAGGTAGGAGATCGCCAGGCAGAGCGCGCCGATGACCAGGGGCCTGCTCGCCGCACCGACGCTCACGATCCCCGCACTGGCCGGCACCTGGAAGGCGGCGGTGAACAGAGCGTTCAGCGCGACCAGGACGCCGACGACCCAGATCAGCTCCGGGTGATGGATCACCGCCCACAGAGGGAGCGCGAAGGACAGCACGTGCAGGTAGATCCCGATCGCACCATTGGCGAGCGAGAACACGGCGAACCGTCGATCGGGAAGCACCGGGCGCGGCCGCCCCGCAGCCCCGGCAGGGGCGGGCGGCACCGTGATGCGCAGCAGCATGACGGCGGCGATGACGAAGGTGAGCGCATTGCCGAGGATCGCGATCCGGAACGCCGTCGCACTGCTGCTTGCCAGGACCAGCCCGGCCAGCAGGGCGCCGGCGGAGATCCCGAGGGTGAGCAGTGACCTCAACGAAGCTCGGGCGAGCGCCGGATTCTCGCGGGCGATGCGCCGGATCAGGGTGGTGTTCGAGGACATGCACAGTCCCTGCCCGAGACTGATCAGACACAGCACGAGGGTGAAGCTCGCCTCATCCCAGACCACCAGCAGCAGTGCGGTGGCGAGCGCGGAGAGTGCGAGCCCGGCCAGGAGCACCGGCTTCGGGCTCGCGGAATCGGAGAATCTGCCGCTGACGAGGTCACCCCCGATCGCGAGCACGGTCGCAAGGACCAGGATCCCCGAGACAAAGCCGATCGAGAAGCCGAGATGCTGGGTGTAGAACAGGATGCTGATCGTCGCGAAGAGCCCATTGCCCAGCGCGTTGACCCCCGTCAGGAGCGCGAGCGTGCGCATCGCGGACGAAGCCCGCAGCGTCGAGGCCGCGGAGGCGTAGGGAGCGATGAGATTCGCTCCCATAGACGGACTTCGAGGACCTCGCGAATTCTTCTGCATTTGCAGAGAGTAGCGCTGTATCTGTGTTGTGCGCATTCTTTGCGTCACCCCTCGGGCATCCCTGTGATGTGTGTTATCGTCCCGATCGCTTCTTCGAAAGTGTGGGGTCGCGATATTCCATTGGCAGGTTCTCGATGAGGTTCTCCAGGGAGGGGCCTCGAGGGGGATCGGAGGATCGGGGCGGGGGCGGAGGGCCATGCAGGAGCGGCCTGAGGGTGCCGCATGGGTGGCCGGCGTCCTGCGCAGCCTCGGCGTACTTCGGTAGGCGGAGAGGTTGTCCTCCACCGTCGGCTCATCCACGACATGTGGCGGATTCTCTCCTCCCCACCGCGAGTTATCCACATTTTCGGAGAACCTCTTGCTGCAGCAATGAGCCTCGATAAAATAATGGGACGGCATTTCATTGAGTCGCAGCACTGTCCCGCAGATCTCTTTCTCTGGTCGGGACTGCTGTCGCCATATCGGGCTCTTCCCGGTTCGTGGTGATGGGGAGCGTCGCGTCGTTGACGTAGAA